>CAZSQE010000259.1:0-3989 GCA_964608905.1 uncultured bacterium
CGGCCGCCCTGCGGGCGGGGCTGCGCGTGAACGACGACGCCTCGAGCTTCTCCATCGGGGCCGGCTACGCGCTGGGCGGGCTGCGGCTCGACTACGCGTTCGTGCCGCTCAAGCTCGACCTCGGCGACACGCACCGCATCTCGTTCACCGCCCAGCTCTAGCCACCCGCGGGCCTCAGCCCTTCCAGTCCTCGAGGCGGATGGCGCCGTCCTCCAGCACGGCGTGGGTGCCGCGCGTGATCCAGTCGCCGAGCAGGAAGAACTCCCGCCCCGGCTCGCGCCGCTCGTAGACGTGGTGGAAGTGCCCGACCAGCACGGCGTCGAACCCCTCGGCGAAGCGCGGCAGCGCGATCTCGCGCCACAGCCGCTCCGGCTCGAGCCGGCTCTCGCCCCGCGACTGGCGCGACCAGCGCGAGACCTGGTGCGCCAGCGGGATGCCGACATCGGGGTGCAGCAGGCCGTAGAGCGCGATGCTCGCCGGGTGGCGGATGACGGCGCGCAGCGCGCGGTAGCCGAGGTCGCCGCCGACGAGCCCGTCGCCGTGGTGCACCCACAGGCGGCGCCGCTGGGCCTCGAGCGCCAGCGGGCCGGCGACGGTCTCGAAGCCGACCTCGGCGGCGAGGAAGCGGCCCAGCCAGAAGTCGTGGTTGCCGTTCAGGTAGGTGAGGGCGGTGCCCGACTCGCGCAGGCTCCGCAGGATGGCCAGGGTGGCGAAGTGCCGGCGGGGGACGGCCGAGCGGTACTCGAACCAGAAGTCGAACAGGTCCCCGGCCACGACCAACCGCGCGGCGCGCCCGGCCAGCGAGCGCAGGAAGCCGTGGAGCCGCTCCTCGCGCGCCGCCTCCCGCTCGCGCGAGTGCACGCCGAGGTGGGCGTCGGCGATGAGGACCACGGGCCCGTCAGGCATGCGGCGCAGTGTAGCGGGCGGCCGCACGGGCTTCCACCCGGCCCGCGGCGCCGCCGGTCGCGGCCGCGGCGCCCGCCCGGCCCGCGGCGCCGCGTGACGTTCCCCTGACGACCGCTATACTGCGCGGGCGGGCCCGGCGGGCGTCGCCGCCGGTCCCCGCGGGCCGGCGCGCCCCACAATTGACGCCCATCTGACAGCCGCGCCCGCCCGCACGATAACCTGAATGCACATCGTCCCCTTCACCACCCATCGCCCTCTCCCGGCACGCGGGGGAGGGGACCCGATACGGAGGAACCCCATGGAACGAGAGCCCTTCGCCCGCCCGCGCGGCCACTACCTCGCGGGCGCCGTCCTCGTCCTCGCCGGCATCGTCGTCGGCCTCGGCCTGAGCGTCGCGCTCGACCTGCAGCGCGACGCCCGCGCCCAGCGCGGCGACCGTCCCGTCGCCGTCGGGCTCGGCGGCGGGCTGGAGAGCCCGTTCGTGTCCGTGGTGGAGAAGGCGCTGCCGGCCGTGGTCTTCATCGACGTGAAGAAGAAGGTCGCCGCCCCCGCCATGTTCCCGCAGGACGAGCTGATGCGCCGCTTCTTCGGGCAGGAGCCGCAGCGGCCGCGCGTCGCGCCCTCCTCCGGCTCGGGCTTCGTCATCGACCGCGCCGGCCACGTGCTGACCAACAACCACGTGGTCGCCGACGCCGAGGAGATCACCGTCACGCTCAACGACCAGCGCGTCTTCAAGGCGAAGGTCGTGGGCACCGACCCCGAGACCGACGTCGCCGTGCTCGACATCGACGGCGACGACCTGCCCGTCCTGCCGCTGGGCGACTCCGACCGGCTGCGCATCGGCGACTGGGCCATCGCCATCGGCAACCCGCTCGGCCAGCTGCGCGGCTCGGTGACGGTGGGCATCATCAGCGCCCAGGGCCGCTCGACCCTCAACATCTTCGGCGGGGCGCCCACCTTCCAGGACTTCATCCAGACCGACGCCTCGATCAACTTCGGCAACTCGGGCGGGCCGCTGTGCAACGTCCACGGCGAGGCGGTCGGCATCAACACCGCCATCAACCCGAACGCGCAGGGAATCGGCTTCGCCATCCCCATCAACCTAGCGAAGCACGTGGCCGAGCAGCTCATCGCCTCGGGCAAGGTGAAGCGCTCCTACATGGGCGTGCTCCTGGCCGACCTCACGCCCGAGCTGGCCGAGGGCTTCGGCCTCCAGGGCCGCCGCGGCGTGCTGGTGCAGAGCGTGATGGAGGGCCAGCCCGCGGAGCGCGCCGGGCTCAAGCGCAACGACGTCATCGTCGAGCTGAACGGCGACCCGGTCACCGAGATGCAGAAGTTCCGCATCCGCATCGCCGAGATGCCGGTGGGCAGCCGCATCCAGCTCGTCGTGCTGCGCGACGGCCGGCGCGTGCCCATCGCCCTGACCCTGGCCGAGCGCACGGACGCGGCGGTGGCGCAGGCGGCGCCGGGCGGCGAGGCGGGCCCGCAGCTCATGGGCCTGCGCGTGCGCGAGCTCACCGACGGGGAGCGGGCCGGGGCCGGCGTGGCCGCCGGGGTGGTCATCACCGCGGTGCAGGAGGGCAGCGCCGCGCAGGAGGCCGGGCTCGCGGCCGGGGACGTGGTCGAGGAGGTCGGCGGCAAGCCGGTGGCCTCGGCCGCGGGCTTCGCCCGAGCCGTGCGGGAGGCGCGGGAGGGCGGCAAGCGCAACGCCGTGCTGCTGGTCACGCGCGAGGGCGTGACCCGTTACGTACCGCTGCGCCTCCAGTAGGAAGGCGCCGATAACACGTTCCGGGGGACGGGCGCCCGTCCGCCCCCCGGCCGGGTGGCCGCGACCAGGGAGGGCATGACCACGTTCCGCGCCCCGTACCGCCGGGCGGCGCTCGCCGCCGCGCTGCTCCTCGTTGCCGGGCCCGCGCTGCTCGCGGGCCGGCCGGCGACGGCGGCCCGCGGCGTGTTCCTCACCGGGCTGAGGTCCTGGTCGGCTCCGGCCTCGACCCGCGTCGTCTTCGACTTCTCGGCGCCGGTCACACCGGTGGCCCCCGACTCCGGCCGCACCCGCGCGCTGGTGGTGAGCCTGCCCGACCAGCCGCTGGCCCGCTCGCCCGGCGTGCCCGAGGTGCTCGGCGTGCGCGACGGCCTGGTGGACTCGGTGGTCGTGGTCACCGAGAGGCGCAGCGCCCGCCTGCAGGTGTGGCTGCGCGACGACGCGTCCTTCCGCGTCTTCACCCTGCGGGCCGAGGACGACAAGCCCTTCCGCCTGGTGGTCGACCTGGCGCGGCCCGGCGCCGCCCCGCCGGCCGCCGCGGCCCCGCGCGCGGGCGTCCCGGCCGCCGCGCCGCGGGCGAAGCGCGAGCTGCTGGTGGCGGTGGACGCCGGCCACGGCGGCCAGGACACCGGCGCCCGCGGGGTGCGCGGCGTGCTGGAGAAGACCGTCAACCTGGCCACGGCGCGCGCCCTGGCCGTGGAGTTGGGCAAGGTCCCCGGCATCCGCGTGCTGCTGACCCGCGAGGACGACACCTTCATCCCGCTGCGCGATCGCTACCGCATCGCGGAGCGGGCGAAGGCCGACCTGTTCATCAGCCTGCACGCCAACTCGACGCCGCGGCGCGGCAGCGGCAGCGGCACCGAGGTCTTCTTCCTCTCGCTGAGCGGGGCCACCGACCAGGCGACCAAGGACCTGGCCGACCTCGAGAACGCCGCCGACCAGGTGGCCGGCATGCCCGAGCGGGCCGAGGACGACCTGGTCAGCATCCTCTACGACGTCAAGCGCGCCTCGGTGCTGCGGCAGAGCCAGCTGCTGGCCGAGACCCTGCTCGAGCACCTGACCCAGGACCGCCGGCTCGCGCTGCGCGGCATGAAGCAGGCGGGCTTCACCGTGCTCAGGTCGGTGGAGTTCCCCTCGGTGCTGGTCGAGACCGCCTTCCTCAACAACGCGGTGGAGGCGAAGCTCCTGGCGAGCGCCGAGTTCCAGCGGCAGATCGCGCGGCAGCTCGCCGAAGGCGTGCGCACCTACCTCGAGAAGGCCCGCATCGGCTACGAGGGCGCGCGCCACGCCGAGCCCGGGGAGGAGGGCGGGGCGGGCC
>CAZSQE010000260.1:0-3984 GCA_964608905.1 uncultured bacterium
CCGCCGGGGCCGCCAGCGTCTCGACCGCGACCATGCCGCGCCCGGCCTCGGGGAAGAGCAGCTCGCCGCGCGCCGTGCCGCGCCAGCGGGCGCGCCACCAGCGCCACTGCGACCGCAGCCGGGCGCGCAGCCGGCGGTTCAACCGCAGCCGGGGGACCTTCACGGCGTCAGTCCGCTCCGCCGACGGCGTCGCGCACGTGCCGCAGCGCGAGCCCGTCCGCCGTCCGCTCCATCGCCACCACGTCCACCCGCACCGGCCCTCCGGCCTCCGCGAGCAGCGCGCGCGCCGCGCGCCGCAGCCGCTCGCGCTTCCGCTCGTCCACCGCCGCGGCGGCGCCGCCGTAGTCGGAGCGGCCGCGCAGCTTCACCTCGACCACCACCCGCGTCCTCCCCTCGCGCGCCACCAGGTCCACCTCGACCCCCGCCAGACGCACGTTGCGGTCGAGCACCTCGAGGCCCGCGATCTCCAGGTAGGCCGCCGCGAGGGCCTCGCCCGCGCGGCCGTGCTCCTGCGCCCGTCCCATGCCCTCCTCCCGCGGGGGCGAGCCGGGGGCGGGTGCGATTCTAGGTGATGAAGGGCAGGCTCTGCACCCGCACCGGGGCGAACGAGAAGCGGTGCAGCGGGCAGGGCCCCAGCTTCTGCAGCGCGGCGAGGTGCTCGGGCGTGCCGTAGCCCTTGTGGCGGGCGAAGCCGTAGTCCGGCCAGACGCGGTCCAGCCGCTCCATGATGCGGTCGCGCACCACCTTGGCGACCACGGAGGCGGCGGCGATGGAGAGCAGGTGCGCGTCGCCCGAGATGACCGCCTCCTGGCGGCAGCCCAGGTCGGGGATGCGGTCGTTGCCGTCCACCAGCACCAGGTCGGGCCGCACGCGCAGGAGCGTCACCGCGCGGCGCATCGCCTCGAGGCTGGCGCGGCGGATGTTCAGCTGGTCGATGGAGCGCGGGCCCACCACCGCCCACGCGAACGCCCGGGCCTCGGTGAGGACCCGGGCGTAGACCTGCTCGCGCGCCTCGGCGCTCAGCTTCTTGCTGTCGTTCACCCCGTCCCAGCCCGACCGCGGGTCCAGCACCACCGCGGCGGCCACCACCGGCCCCGCCAGGGGGCCGCGACCGGCCTCGTCCACGCCGGCCACGATGGCGGTCTCGCCCGCGAGCCTGACCTCCGCCCGCGCGAGCCGGCGCCAGGGCTCCACCGCTACTCCTTCTTCGGGCTCTCCACCGCCACGGACTTCTTCTCGGCCAGGCGGGCGGCCTTGCCGGTCTTCTTCCGCAGGTAGAACAGCTTGGCGCGGCGGACCTTGGAGTGCTTGATCACCTTGATCTCGCCCACCGACGGGCTGTGCAGCGGGAAGGTGCGCTCGACACCGATGCCGTCCGAGATCTTGCGCACGGTGAAGCTGCGCCGCGCGCCCGAGCCACGCACGTTGATGACCTCTCCGCGGAACTTCTGCTGCCGCTCCTTGTCGCCCTCGATGACGCGCACCGCCACTTCGACGGTGTCGCCGGGGCGGAGCTCCGGTCGGTTCGACTTGAGCTGAGCGGCCTCGATCTTCTCCATCAGGCCCATGGCTTTCTCCTTGATCTCGCGCCCAAGTCATGGCGTAACCGGGCGAACACAAGCGGCCGCGCATTATACGGGAGGGCGGCCGGGCCGCCAAATCGTCCCGGAATCCCCCGGGGAATGGCCACCGGGCCGAGCGGGGCGCCGCGCCCGGTCTCAGCTCCCCTGCCGGCCGCCCTTCCAGCCCATGCGACTCAGGAAGCGCCGGTCCTCGTCCGGGAGGTCCGCCGCCTCCAGCAGATCGGGGCGCCGCTCGAGCGTGCGCCGCAGGACCTGCTCGCGGCGCCAGCGGGCGATCTGGGCGTGGTGGCCCGAGAGCAGCTCCGGCGGCACCGGCCAGCCGCGGTACTCGGCCGGGCGGGTGTAGTAGGGCGAGTCGAGCAGGCCGGAGTGGAACGAGTCGCCCTCGACCGAGTCGAACGAGCCCACCACGTCGGGCAGCAGGCGCGCCACCGCGTCCACCACGCACAGCGCCGCCGGCTCGCCGCCCGAGAGCACGAAGTCGCCCAGCGACAGCTCCTCGTCCGCCAGGCGCTCGCTGACGCGCTCGTCCACGCCCTTGTAGCGCCCGTTCACCAGCACCAGGTGCTCGAGCGTGGCGTACTCGATGGCCAGCTCCTGCGTGAACCGGCGGCCCTGCGGCGAGAACAGCACCACCCGCGTGCCGGCGGGCCGCGCGCCCTTCTCCCCCGCGCCGAGCGAGCCCAGCGCGCGGTCGATGGGCTCGATCTTCATGATCATCCCCACGCCGCCGCCGAAGGGGTAGTCGTCGGTCGAGCGGTGCGAGTCGTCGGTGAAGTCGCGCAGGGGCACGACGCCGACCTCGAGCCGGCCCTTCTCGCGGGCGAGGCGGATCATGCCCTCGTCGAGCGCCGGCCCGAAGAAGTCGGGGAAGATGGTGAGCAGCGAGATCCTCACGCGCGCCTCACAGCTCCTCGAGCCCCGGCGGCAGGTCCACGACCATGCGTCCGGCCGCGAGGTCCATGCTCCGCACCACGCCCGGGGCGCCGGGCACGAGCAGCTCGCGCTCGCCGCGCACCTGGTAGATCGGGTGCCCGGCGGTGGTGATCACGTCCTCCAGCACGCCGAGGAAGCGCCCGTCGGCGGTCTCGACCCGGAGCCCGATGAGCTGGAACGTGTAGGCCGTGCCCGGCCCCGGGTCGGGCAGGAGGGCGGGCGGCACCCACAACTCGCCGTTCACCAGCTCGGCCGCCTGCTCGCGCTGGGTCACGCCCTCGAAGCGCACCAGCAGGCGCGGCACCGCCGGGCGCACCGTGACCAGCGTGAGCGTGCGCTCGGGCACGCCGGCGCGGCGCCAGGTGAAGCGCTTGACCGCGTGCAGCTCGAGCGGACTGAGCGAGACGTCGCCGAGGTTCAGCTCGCCCTGCACGCCGTGCGGCTTGCCCAGGCGGCCGATGCGCACCAGCGCCGGAGCCGGCCGCTCGCTAATCGGCGATCTCGAGGTCGGCGTTGCGGCCCACGCGCGCCGCCGCCGCGCCCAGCGTCAGCCGCATCGAGCGCACCGTGCGGCCCTGCTTGCCGATCACGTGCCCGAGGTCGTCCGGGTGCACGCGCAGCTCGAACACCGCGTCGTGGCCCGGCTCGAGGATGTCCGCGGCCACGTCGTCGGGCCGGTCCACCAGGCCGCGGGCCATCATCACGACGAGGTCGCGCAGCTTCTCGTCCTCGGCGCCGACGGCCTGCCGCTCGCGGCGCAGGGGCGCCTCACGGCGCGGGGGCGCCTCGCCGCGCGGGGGCGCCTCGCCGCGCGGCGGCGCCTCGCCGCGCGGCGGCGCCTCGGGGCGCGGGCTCAGCGGTTCGGGGGCTGGACCGGGACGGCTGACAACCGGTGGGCGCTCCACGACAGCAGGATCGTCCACAGGCCCCACAGCAGGAGGGCCGGCGCTGGCCGGTTGAGCCACAGGACCGCGAGGCCGCTTGCGCAGAGGGCGGCCGAACTGCACCACGTCAACAGTACGGTTCTCGTCGGACATCGGATCACACTCGCCATTCGGTGGTTGCTGTGGTCCTTGCCGCCCACGTAGACCTTGCGGCCCTCGCGCAGGCGGTTGACCACGACGAAGATCATGTCGAAGGCCGGGTAGGCCAGCATCAGCGGCGGGCCGAGGCGGGCCCACCCGGGGGGGGCGGCCGCGCTGGCCAGTACCGCCGAAGCCCCGAGACTATACCCCAAGAGCAGGCTGCCCGCGTCCCCGAGGAAGATCCGGGCCCGGGGGAAGTTCCAGGGCAGGAACCCCGCGCAGGCCCCGGCCAGGGCGAACTGCGCCAGCGCCAGCCCGGTCGCGCCGCGCCCGGCCGAGTCCGCCCCGAAGGCGGCCAGGCTCACCGCGGCGATGCCCCCGACCATGCCGTTCATGTTGTCGAGGAAGTTGAACGCGTTCGTCAGCAGCACCACCCACGC
>CAZSQE010000261.1:0-3966 GCA_964608905.1 uncultured bacterium
GCGTCGGGCCGCCGCAGCCGCAGCACGAGCGTGCTGTCGTCCGGCGTCTCGATGCCCAACGGCGGCAGCGGGCGGCCGGCGCGCACGCGCTCCATGCCCGCGACGGCGCCGAGCAGCCAGGCCTGCGTGGCGTGGTCGGTGCGGGCCAGCCCGGCGGTGAGCGCGAGCCGGAACTCGCCGCTCGCGCAGGGCGTGCCGTCCGGGAAGGCGAGGCCGCGGCGCAGGCGGAAGGTGAGCGCGAGGCTGTCGGCGCTCCACTCCCAGCCGGCGGACGCATCCGGCACGATCGCGCCGCGCGCGTCCTCCGCGGTCAGCCCGCGCGCCAGCAGCCGCTCGAGCGCCCAGCGCAGCGGGTCGGGCGGCCCCTGCGGGTCGAAGGCCGGCTCGGGGCGCCCGGCGACCCAGCGACAGACGGAGCCGCGCTCCGGCGGGCGGCCGCCACAGCCGCCGGCGGCGAGCGCGGCGAGCAGGACCGTGACGGACAGGGCGGCGGCGAGGCGACGCGGGCGGACCTCCATGACGCCCGCAGTCTAGTCGGCGGGGACCACCCGGGGAAGCGGGGCGCGCCCGCCCGGCGCCGCGGCGCCGCGTCCTTCCCGGGCCCGCGGACGCGTGCTAGCGTGCGGTCGTGCCCGTCCCCGACCCCATCGTGCCGCCCGCGGGCGACGCCCTTCCCGCGCCCGCGGGCGGGGCCGACGCCATCCTCGCCGGCCTGAACCCCGAGCAGCTCGCCGCCGTCACCCACGGCGAGGGCCCGATGCTCATCGTCGCCGGCGCGGGCACCGGCAAGACCCAGGTCATCACCCGCCGCATCGCCTGGCTGATCGCCGCCAAGCGCGCCCGCCCCGAGGAGATCCTCGCCCTCACCTTCACCGACAAGGCCGCCGCCGAGATGGAGGCGCGCGTCGACGTGCTGGTGCCCTACGGCTACACCGGCAGCACGCTCTCGACGTTCCACGCCTTCGGCGACCGGCTGGTGCGCGACTACGGCATCGAGCTGGGGCTGACCCGGGACCTGCGCGTGTGCACCCGCGCCGAGGTGCTGGTGTTCCTGCGCGAGCACGTCTTCGAGCTGGGGCTGTCGCGCTACGCGCCGCTCGGCGACCCGGAGCGGTTCCTCGGCGACCTGGTGACGCTCTTCGACCGGGCCCGCGACGAGGACGTCTCCCCCGAGCGCTACCTCGAGTTCGCGCGGCGGCTGGCCGCCGAGGCCGGCGACGACGCGGAGCGGCGCGACCGAGCCGGGGCCGAGACGGAGAAGGCGCGGGCCTACGAGCGCTACACCGCGCTGCTGCTGCGCGCCGGGCGCGTGGACTTCAGCGACCAGCTGGCGCTGGCGCTGCGGCTGCTGCGCGAGCGGCCGCGCGTGCTGCGCGAGCTGCACGACCGCTTCCGCTACGTGCTGGTGGACGAGTTCCAGGACACCAACCACGTCCAGTTCGAGATGGTCCGGCTGCTGGCCGGGCGCCGCGCCAACCTCACCGTGGTGGGCGACGACGACCAGAGCATCTACCGCTTCCGCGGGGCCAAGCTGGCCAACCTGATGGGGTTCCTCGCCGCCTACCCGCGGGCGCGCGAGGTCCTGCTGCGCACGAACTACCGCTCCCGCCAGAACCTGCTCGACGCCGCGCACCGGCTCATCCGCAACAACGACCCCGACCGGCTCGAGGCGCAGCGCGGCTACGACAAGCGCCTGGTCGCCACCCTCCCCGGGCCGGGGGTCATCGAGCACCACGAGTTCGTCACCGCGAGCGACGAGGCCGACTTCGTCGCGCGGCGCATCGCCGACGCGGTGCGCGCCGGCCGCAGGCCCGGCGACTTCGCCGTGCTCGCCCGCGCCCACGACCACCTCGTGCCCTTCACGCAGGCGCTCAAGGCCCAGGGCCTGCCCTTCCACCAGAGCACGAACCGCGGCCTGTACCGGCGCGAGGAGGTGCGGCTCTGCCTGTCCATGCTGCGCACGGTGGCCGACCCCGCCGACGGCGGCAGCGCCTTCCACCTGCTCGGCTCGCCGCTGTTCGGCGCCGACCCGGTGGACCTCGCCCGGCTGTCGAGCCACGCCCACCGCCGCAACCGCAGCCTGCGCGAGGTGGCCGCGAACCCCGACCCCGCCTGGCTGGGCTTCGAGCCGTCGCCGGCCACGCGGGAGGCGGCCGCCCGCTTCACCGAGATGACCCGCCGGCTGGGCGCGCTGGCCACCGCGCGGCCCACCGCCGAGGTGCTCTACGCCTTCGTGCAGGACAGCGGCCTGCTCGGGCAGCTCGTCGTCGCGGACACGCCCGAGGCCGAGGAGCAGGTGCGCAACCTCTCCAAGCTCCTCACCATCACCCAGCGCGTCGGCGGCCTGCTCGAGCACGACCGCGTGGACTCGTTCATCCGCACCCTCGACCTGCTCATCGAGTCGGGCGACGACCCGGCCGCGGCCGAGGTGGACATGGACGTGGACGCGGTGCACGTGCTGACCGCGCACAACGCCAAGGGGCTCGAGTTCCCGGTGGTGTTCGTGGTCTCGCTGGTGGACGACCGCTTCCCGGCCCGGGGCCGCGCCGAGGGCCTGCCGCTGCCCGCCGAGCTGCTCGCCGAGCCGCCGGCGCACGGCGACGTCCGGCTCGAGGAGGAACGCCGGCTCTTCTACGTCGCCATGACGCGCCCGCGCGAGGAGCTGGTGCTCACCCACGCCGCCGACTACGGCGGCCGCACGCGCCGCAAGATGAGCCGCTTCGTCGCCGAGGCGCTCGGCATCGCGCCCGCCCCGCCGGGCCGCCGGCGGCTCGCCCCGCGCGAGGCCATCGAGCGCTTCGCGCCGGTCGCGACGGCGCCGGCCGTGGCGCGCCCCCCGTTGCGCGACGACGAGGTGCTCCGGCTCTCGAGCAGCCGCATCGACGACTACCTCACCTGCCCGCTCAAGTACCGCTACGCCCACGAGGTGCAGGTGCCGCTGACCCGCTCGCCGGTGTTCATGTACGGCGACGCCGTCCACAACGCCATCCGCGTCTACCACCAGCACCGGCTGCGCGGCGATCCCATCACGGCCGACGACGTCGTGCAGGTCTTCGAGCAGGCCTGGTCGAGCGAGGGCTTCATCTCGCGCGAGCACGAGGAGCGCCGGCTGGCCCAGGGGCGCGAGGCGCTGCGGCGCTTCGTCGCGCGCGAGGAGGGCCACCCGCTCACCGCGCTCCAGGTCGAGCAGACCTTCAGGTTCCGGCGCGGCAACGACGTGGTCGAGGGCCGCTGGGACCGCATCGACGAGCGCCGGGGCGGCATCGTCATCGTGGACTTCAAGACCGCCGAGGTCGTCCGGCCCGAGGACGCCGCCAAGCGCGCGCGCGACAGCCTGCGCGAGGGCCAGCTCGGCCTGTACGCCCTCGCCTACCGCGAGGCGCGCGGCGTCACGCCCGCCGCCGTCGAGCTGGTCTTCGTCGAGAGCGGCCTGGCCGGCACCGCCGCGGTCGAGGAGCAGCACCTCGACGCCGCGCTCGAGCGCGTGGCGCGCGCCGCCGCGGGCATCCGCGCCGCCGACTTCACGGCGCGACCCGAGTACATGGCCTGCGGCTACTGTCCCTACAGCAGCTTCTGCCCCTTCACCGCCACCCGGGGGACCCCATGACCGACCTCGATCCGCGGGCGTTGCGCGACGCGGCCGCCGAGCTGGCGCGCGACGCCGGCGCCATCCTGCGCGAGGGCCACGGCCGCGCGCACGCGCCCGAGCGCAAGGGCCGCATCGACCTCGTCACCGAGTACGACCGCCGCTCCGAGCGGCTGGTGCTCGAGGGCCTGCGCCGCCGCTTCCCCGGCCACGCCGTCCTCGCCGAGGAGTCGGGGGCGCACGCCGGGGAGGCCGGCGGCGTGCGCTGGATCGTGGACCCGCTCGACGGCACCACCAACTTCGCCCACAACTACCCGTTCTTCTGCGTCTCGATCGCCGCCGAGGTGGACGGCGAGCTGGCCGCCGGGGTGGTCTACGAC
>CAZSQE010000262.1:0-3929 GCA_964608905.1 uncultured bacterium
AAGCCGTACTGGCCTGGGACGCCAGGGTCAGCGCCTCCATGGCTGATTTATCCCGGGCCCTGTTGACGTCGCTGCCCCTGGAGGACATCGTTTCGTTAGTTTCCGAACATGCCAAAAATCTCACCGACAGCCCCCGGGCTTTTTGCGGCTATATCAACCCCCAGACCGGGGCATTGGTATTGCCGTCCATGGGTCAAGAGGCCTGCGGAATTGAAGAGGAAATGGTCGTATTCCATAAATTCGAGGGGCTCTGGGGCTGGGTCCTGGAACACGGCCAGCCGCTCTTGACCAACAATCCTTCCGAGGATCCCCGGGCCGCCGGCGCCCCGCCGGGACGGTAGCGCCCCCGGCGCCCGGGTGGCGCCTCCGCGCGCCGGTCGCGGCATCCATGACTTCGCCCCGGGATGGCGCTATGGTCGGCCGCACCGCGGGGGCCGGCGGGTCGCGGGGCGCGACCCGGAGCGGCCGCCCGCACGGAGGGAGAGCGATGGGATCGTGGCCGATGAGAGGACTCGCGGGCGTGCTGTCGCTGGCCGGGCTGCTGTCGGCGCTGACGGCCGCCGCCCAGCCGGCGCCGGCCGGCCTCGAGGGCGAGCTGCGCGCGCTCAAGGCGCAGAACGAGGCGCTCGAGCACCGGCTCGACATGCTGGCCAAGGCCGTGGACGACGTGGCCTTCTTCGTGCGCCTCGAGGGCGTGGCCGAGGTGGACAAGTGGCGCATCACCGGGCCCCCTCCGGCGAACGTGAAGAACCCGAAGGCGGCGGGAGCGACCAACCCGGTCAAGTTCTACACCTACACGTTCTTCCCGAAGGACCGGAAGCCGGGCGAGAAGCTGCCCCTGCTGCTCCTGCCGCACGGCGGGGTGCACGCGGACTTCACCACCTACCACGTGCACATCCTCAAGGAGCTGCTGGCGCAGGGCTACGCCGTCGTCGCCCCGGAGTACCGCGGCTCGACCGGCTACGGCGCCGGCTTCTACCGGCTCATCGACTACGGCGGCCGCGAGGTGGACGACTGCCACGCCGCCGTGACGTGGGCGCTCGAGAACTTCGACTTCCTCGACCGGGGCCGGGTCGGCCTGATCGGCTGGAGCCACGGCGGACTGATCGTGCTGTTCGAGGCCATCCGCCACCCGGACGTCTACAAGTGCTGCTTCGCCGGCGTGCCGGTCTCGGACCTGGTGCAGCGCATGGGCTACTCCGACGAGGAGTACCGCGGCCTCTTCAGCGCCCCGTACCACATCGGCAAGACCGCCGAGGAGGACCTCGAGGAGTACCAGCGGCGCTCGCCGGTCTGGCACGTGGACCAGTTGCGCATCCCGCTGCGCATCCACACGAACACCAACGACGAGGACGTGCGCTACGTCGAGGTCCAGCACCTGATCGAGGCGCTCAAGGCGGCGGGCAAGGACTTCGAGGTCAAGGTCTACGAGGACGCGCCCGGCGGGCACAGCATGGACCGGCTCGACACGAAGCTGGCCCGCGAGGGACGGCGCGAGATCTACCGGTTCCTGGCGCGCTACCTTCACCCGCGCCGCCCCCACCCGTAGCTGCGAAGGGATGCCGTGCCGGCGGGGGCCGCCGACGCAGCGAGGCCCGGGGGATCCTCCCCGGGCCTCGCCGATCGCGGGCGATCCTCAGGCGCGGCGCAGCGTCGCGTGCTTCCCGGCGATGGCCTCCGCCAGGCGGTCGAGCGCGGCCAGGTCCTCGGCCTTGGGCAGGCCCTTCGCCAACACCGGCTCGAACAGCTCCAGCTTGAGCTGCGGCATCAGGCCGGCGAGCTGGGCGACCATCTTGCCGCCCCAGCTGTACGAGCCCACCACGGCGCCCCAGCGGGCGCGCGGCTTGAGCAGGTTGGCGACGAAGGCGGCGTTGGCGACCAGCGGGTGCGCCCCGCCGATCACGGTGGGCGAGCCCAGCACGATGGTGCCGGCGTCCACCAGCGCGATGGCCAGCTTGCCGAGGTCGGTGGTGGCGAGGTTGAACAGGTCCACCGGCACGTCGCGCATCACCAGCGCCTCGGCCAGGTGCTGCACCATCTGCTTCGTGCTGGCGTGCATCGAGGCGTAGGCGATGACGGCGCGGTTCTTCGGCTCGTCGTCGAGCCAGTCGCGGTAGGCGTCGAGGATGGCCCGCGGCTGCCGGTGCACCGGCCCGTGGCTGGGGCAGATCATGCTCACCGGCAGTTCCGTGACCCTGGGCAGGTTGTTCCGGATCACGTTGCGGAACGGCATCATGATCTCGGCGTAGTAGCGCTTGGCCGCCTCCATCGCCAGGCAGGCGTCCGGCTCGGCCAGCTCGCCGGCGGCGAGGTGGGCGCCGAACAGGTCGCAGGGGAAGAGGACCTGGTCCTGCTCCAGCCAGGTGAGCATGGTCTCGGGCCAGTGCACCCAGGGGAAGTGGAGGAAGCGCAGCGTGCGGCCCCCCAGCTCGAGCGTCGCGCCGTCCTCGGCCGGCAGGAAGCGGTCCGCGGGCACGCCCAGCAGGTCGGCGAGGATGCCCTGGCCCTTGGGGGTGGCCACCACCTTCGCCCCGGGGAAGCGCTCGAGCACGATGGGGATGGAGCCGGAGTGGTCCTGCTCGGCGTGGTTGGCGACGACGTAGTCGAGCCGGGTCACGCCGAGGCCGCGCAGCCGGCGCAGCAGCACGTCGGAGAAGCTGGGGTCCACGGTGTCGATGAGCGCCGTGCGCTCGGCGCCGCGCACCAGGTAGGCGTTGTAGCTGGTCCCGTCGGGCAGGGGGATGAGCTCGTCGAACAGGCGACGGTCCCAGTCCAGCGCCCCCACCCAGTGGATGCCGTCCCGCAATGGCTGCGTGATCATGCCCGTGTCTCCTCGTGGTTCCGCGGCCGCCGTTCCTGCCGTGAGCGCGCGCCAATCTGACCGAGGCCGCGCGGGATTGCAAGGCGCGGCCGGCCGCGGGCGGGACCCGCCTCAGGCCGTCCGCGCGATGCGCGCGCGCAGCTCCGCCGGGAGCGCCGGGCGGTGCGAGACCGCGAGGTTGGCGACCAGGTGGTCGCGCCGCGTCGTGCCGATGACCGTGGCGGTGACGCGCGGGTCGTCGAGCACGTAGCGCAGGGCGACCTCGGTCGCCGTCCAGCCCTCGACCTCGTTGAGGAAGCCGAAGCGGCGGGCGCGCAGCAGCGGCCCCGGCCCGTGCCGCAGCGTGCGGGCCAGGTACCAGAGCTGGCTCGGTGAGCGGACGCGCAGGAACGAGCGGCTGTAGAGCGCCTGCCCCAGCGGGCTCTTGGCGATGACCGCCACCCCGGCCCGCGCCGCCTGCTCGACGGTCGCGGCGGCCGCGGCGCCCTGGAGCAGGTTGTAGGTGAGCATGACGCAGTCGAAGACGCCCAGCTCGAGGGCGCGCGCCACCTCGCGCGGGCCGCTCGAGACGCCGAGCCAGGAGACCAGCCCCTTGCGCCTCCAGGCCGTCAGCGTGGCGAGCGTCTCCTCGTTGGTCAGCTCGGCGACGGTCGGCGAGTGGAGCTGCACGAGCGGGACGTGGTCGGTGCCGAGGTTGCGCAGGCTCCGTTCGATCGAGGCCTGCATCCCCGCCGGGGTGAAGTCCTTGACCACGCCGCCGCGGGCGGCGAGCCGCGTGCCGACCTTGGTGCCGACCACGAGGCCGTCCCAGCGTCCGGCCAGCAGGCGGCCGGCGCGCACCTCGGCATGGCCGTTCGAGTAGTTCGGGCCGGTGTCGAGCAGGTCCACGCCCCGCTCGAGGGCGGCGTCGAGGATGGCGCGCGCGTCGCGCTCGGGGAAGACGCGGTAGCCCCAGTAGCCGCCGCAGCCGAAGCCGATCTCGGAGATGTCCCGCCCGGTCCGGCCGAACGGACGTCTGCGCACGTGCATCGGGTGTCGCCTCCCTGCCCGCCCCCGGGCCGCCGCAGGATAGCCCAAGGCACGGCGGGAGTCCCGCCGTGCCTTGGGC
>CAZSQE010000263.1:0-3923 GCA_964608905.1 uncultured bacterium
CAGGGGGCTGGCGCCGGGTGCGGCGACCGTGTCGGCGGCCGCCGGCGCGACGGGACCCGGCCCGGCTGGAGCGAGATCGGTCGCGACCTCGCGCGCCTGGGCAGCGCGGGCAAACGGCTGCCGCCGCCGCCCGTGGCGGCCGAGTCGCTCCGGGCCACCTGCCTGACCCGCTTCCGCACCGCCGCGCCCTCCACCGACTCGACCGCGCTGCGGGCCTTCGCGCGCCCGCCCACGCTGGGGGACGCCATCATCCTCCTCGCCGACCTCGCGGCGCGGGCGGCGGCGCCGCTGCCCCGGGAGGACGCGCACCGCTGAGCCGGACCATTCGTGGACCCGCTGCTGCGGACGCGGGCCATGGAAGGTCCGGGCCAGCCGGGGCTGTTCCCCGGTCCCGCACGCTTGACCCGCCGCCGGTGGCGTGGGAACGTGCCCGCTCTCGAAGGCGATGACGGGGACGAGTAGGCGCGCGGCGCGTACCAGCGAGCCGGGGACGGTGGGAGCCCGGCACCAACGCGTGCGCCGAAGATCACCCCCGAGCCGCCGGACGAACGGCGGACGCCGCACCGCACCCGGTGCTCCCGCGGCGCCCCCCCAGTAGACCCGGCCGCACGCCCCGCGTGAGTGGGTTGAGCCGCCCGAGGCGGCTCGCGAGGCTCCGGCCGCGAGGCCGGGGCGAAGTCGGGTGGCACCGCGGAACCTCCGCCCCGACGCGACACGCGCCGGGGCCTTTTGTTTGGGGCTGGGCCCGTCAACGACGGAGGAACGGATGGCCGGCTATCGCGACACGCTGAACCTGCCGCGGACCGAATTCCCCATGAAGGCCGGCCTGCTCGAACGCGAGCCGGAGCGCCTGGCGTGGTGGAAGGAGCGCGGGCTCTACCGCAGACTGCGCGAGGCGCGCGCCGGGCGCCCGGTGTGGCTGCTGCACGACGGCCCGCCCTACTCGAACGGCCACCTGCACATGGGCACGGCGGCCAACAAGATCTGGAAGGACGCGGCGGTGCGCCAGGCCACGCTCATGGGCTGGGACGCGCCCTACGTGCCGGGCTGGGACAACCACGGCATGCCGATCGAGACCCGCGTGGCCGCCGAGTTCCGCGAGAAGGGCGTGCAGCCCGACCGGCTGGCACTGCGCCGGCGCTGCCGCGAGTACGCCGCCCACTGGGTGGACGTGCAGCGCGGCGAGTTCGAGCGGCTGGGCGTGTGGGGCGAGTGGGACGCGCCCTACCTGACCATGGACACCGCCTTCGAGGCGGCCATCCTCGAGTCCTTCGCGCGGCTGGCCGCGCGCGGCTTCATCCAGCGCGGCCTGCGCTCGATCCACTGGTGCCCGACCGACAAGACCGCGCTCGCCGAGGCCGAGATCGAGTACCAGGACGACCCCTCGCCGTCCATCTTCGTGCCCTTCCCGCTGCGCTCCGGGCCGGACGCGCTGCGGGGCGTGGCCGCCGTGGCGTGGACGACCACGCCCTGGACCCTGCCCGCCAACGTCGGCCTGATGGTGGACCCCGACGCCGAGTACGGCGTGGTCGCCGCCGCCGGCGGCCGCTGGCTCATCGCCACCGCGCGGCTCGAGGCGGTCGCCGCGGCGGTCGGCTGGGGCGACGCCCGGGTCGAGAGCCGCCTCCGCGGCCGCGACGTGGTCGGCGCCGTCTTCGAGAACCCGTGGGGCCGCGACTCGCGGGTGGTGGACGGCATGCCGTTCGTGAGCATGGAGGACGGCACCGGCCTCGTGCACACCGCCCCGGGGCACGGCAAGGAGGACTTCCTCGTCGGCCAGCGCGAGGGCCTCGAGGTGCTCTGCCCGGTGGACGAGGCCGGCCGCTTCACCGCCGGCACCGAGCCCTTCGTGGGGCGCAGCGTGCTCGAGGTGAACGACGACATCGTGGCGTGGCTGAAGGAGAAGGGCCGGCTGCTCGGCGCCTCCAGCTTCACCCACTCCTACCCGCACTGCTGGCGCTGCCACCGGCCGGTCATCTTCCGCGCCACCGACCAGTGGTTCATGATCATCGACCACGCCCCGGCGCCGCTGGCCGGTGACGGCCCGGCGCTCTCCCACCGCGAGCGCGCGCTGGCGGCGATCGAGACCGTGCGCTGGGACCCGGCCTCGTCTCAGAACCGCATCCGCGAGTCGGTCCGCGGGCGTCCCGACTGGTGCCTGTCGCGCCAGCGCAGCTGGGGGGTCGGGATCCCCGCCGTCTACTGCGAGGCCTGCGGCCTGCCGATCCTCGATGCGGGCGTGATGCGCCGCGCCGTCGAGATGACGCGCGCGCACGGCTCGGACGCCTGGTACGAGCGACCGGTCGCCGAGTTCCTGCCGGACGGCTTCGCCTGCCCGGGTTGCGGCTCGGCCGGTCCTTTCCGCCGCGAGAGCGACATCCTCGACGTGTGGTTCGACTCCGGCTCCACCCACCGCGCGATCCGGGTCACCCACCCCGCGCTCGACGCCTCCTGGCGCCGGGCCGAGACGGAGGGTGGCCGCGTCGTCTTCTTCGAGGGGCCGGACCAGCACCGCGGCTGGTTCAACTCCTCGCTCATGGTGGGCGTCGGCGCCACCGACCGCGCGCCCTACACCGACGTGGGCACGCACGGCTGGGTGCTGGACGGCGAGGGCCGCGCCATGCACAAGCACATCGGCAACGTCGTCTGGCCCCAGGACGTCGTGCACCTCTACGGCGCCGAGATCGTGCGCTGGTGGGCGCTGGCCACCGACTGGCGCAGCGACGTGCGCGTCGGCGACCGCACGCTGCGCCAGCGCGAGCTGAAGAAGGCGGGGGTGCCCGCCGACGACCCGGCGTGGAAGGAGCGGTCCGGGGACGAGATGCTGGAGCGCTGCGCCGACGCCTACCGCAAGGTGCGGAACACCTTCCGCTTCCTGCTCGGCAACCTCGGCGACTTCGACCCGGCGCGCGACACTTTGCCCGACGAGCGGCTCACCCGCGTGGACCTCGCCTTCCGCGACGCGCTCGACGCGCGCCTGGCCCGCGTGCGCGCCGCCTGGGAATCGCTCGAGTTCCATCGTGCGCTCGACCTGCTGCTCGGCTTCTGCACCGTGGACCTCTCGGCCGTGTTCATGGACGTGGCCAAGGACCGGCTCTACACGCTGGCCGCCGACGACCCGGCGCGACGCTCGGCGCAGACCGTGCTGTGGCGGGCGCTGCACGACCTGGCGATCGCCGCCTCGCCGGCGCTGGTCTTCACCGCCGAGGAGGTCTGGCAGCACCACCCGGCGCTGCTGGCCGAGGCGGAGAGCGTGCACCTGGCGACCTGGCCCGAGCGGCCCGCGGCCGAGCCCGACCCCGCGACCGACGACGAGTGGGAGTTCCTGCACGGCGTGCGCGACGCGGTGAACGCGGCGATGGAGCCGCTGCGCGCGACCAAGACGCTGGCCTCCCCCGCGGCCGCCGAGGTGACGGTCACGGCCCCGGCCGCGACCGTCGCGCGGCTGCGTCCCTACGAGGCCGAGCTGGCTGCGTTCCTCATCGTGGCCCGCGCCGAGCTGGCGGAGGGCCCGGGCGAGGAGATCGGGGTCGCGGTGCGCACCACGGCGCTGGCGAAGTGCGAGCGCTGCTGGACACACCGCGACGACGTCGCCGCCGACGGCGCGCGCACCGGGCTGTGCGGCCGGTGCGTGGAGGTGCTGGAGAGGTCCGGGAAGTAGCCCGCCCGGGACCCGACGGCGCCGTCGCGCGACTCCGAACCCCGCGGCGGCGCCGGGTCGTGTCGCGCCGGCAGGCGGGCGCGTCTGAGAAGAAATCTCTTGACAGGATTTCGGTCTCTAGATGCGTTTCGACCGTCGCTCTGTTCCGGAGCCGCACCAGAACGCGTACGCCGCGCGTGGGCGCGATTTCAGACCTGGTTAGGCAAACGCGCTCGGACTGCGTCGCGTCGTGCGGCGTGCGTTGATCTGGGAGAGCCGAAAA
>CAZSQE010000264.1:0-3916 GCA_964608905.1 uncultured bacterium
GGTGAGCGGCGCCTTCCACTCGCCGCTCATGGAGTCGGCGGCCCGCGGGCTGGCCGAGGCGCTCGACGCGACCGAGATCCGCGACCCCCGCTGCCCGGTGGTCGCCAACGTCTCGGCGGCGCCGGTGCGCACGGCGGACGAGATCCGCGCGGCGCTCAAGCTCCAGGTGCTGGGCGCGGTGCGCTGGGAGGAGTCCATGCGCCGGCTGCTGGCCGAGGGCGTGGACCGGTTCGTGGAGGTCGGCACCGGGAAGGTGCTGCGCGGGCTGCTCCGGAGCATCGAGCGGTCGGCGGCCTCCTGGAACGTCGAGGACCCGGACTCGCTGGCGGCCGCCTGCGACGGGCTGGGCCTGGGGCGGCCCGCCCCGGAGGGTGCGTGATGGAGCAGGCGAAGGAGCTGGCCGGGCAGGTCGCGTACGTCACGGGCGGGGCGGCGGGGATCGGGCTGGCGATCGCGCGCAAGCTGGGCGAGCGCGGAGCGCGGCTGGCCCTGTTCGACCGCGACGCGGACGGCGTGACGGCCGCGGCACAGGGGCTGAAGGCGCAGGGGATCGAGGCGCTGCCGCTGGCGATGGACGTCGCCGACACGGCCTCGGTCGAGGGCGCCTTCGGGCGGGCGCTGGACGAGCTCGGGCGCGTGGACATCCTGGTCAACAACGCCGGGATCACGCGCGACGGGCTGCTGATCCGCATGAGCGACGAGCAGTGGGACCAGGTCCTCGACGTGAACCTGAAGGGGGCCTTCCTCTGCTGCCGGACGGTGGCGAAGCCGATGATGAAGGCCCGCGCCGGCCGCATCGTGAACATCTCGTCGGTGGTGGGGCTGATGGGCAACAGCGGGCAGGTAAACTACGCGGCCTCGAAGGCGGGGCTGCTGGGGCTGACCCGCACGCTGGCCCGCGAGCTGGCGGCGCGGGGCATCACGGTGAACGCCGTCTGTCCGGGGTTCATCGAGACGCGCATGACCGCGAGCCTGCCCGAGGCGGCCCGCGTGGAGCTGATGAGCCGCATCCCGCTCGGGCGGCTGGGGCAGCCGGACGACGTGGCCGAGACCGTGGCCTTCCTGGTCTCGCCGCGCGCCGGCTACGTCACCGGCCAGACCTGGGCGGTGGACGGCGGCATGGTGATGGAGTAGCCGCCCGGCGGCGGGACGCCCGGGGTGACCGCGCGCGGCGCGGGCCCGGCGCGGGCCGCCCCGGACGGACCAGGGAGCGAACGACCAACAGGAGGTGTGGATCATGGGAACTGCGTTCTCGGAAGACCGCGTGAAGGAGATCATCGCCAAGGAACTGTCCGTCGGCGTGCAGCAGCTCACGCCGGAGGCCAAGTTCATCGAGGACCTGGGCGCGGACTCGCTCGACACCGTGGAGCTGATCATGGCGCTCGAGGAGGAGTTCGACGTCGAGATCCCGGACGAGGACGCCGAGAAGCTGCGCACCGTCGGCGACGCGATGACCTACCTGAAGGCCCACGCGGGCGCGTAACCACGATTCGACCCCGGCGCCGGCAGGCGTGGCCGCCTCCTGCGGGAGGGCTCGGCCGGTGACCGGGAACGGGAGAAGGACGCACATGGAAGAGGACGTGCGCCGCGTGCTGGTGACGGGCGTCGGCTCGGTGTCGCCGCTGGGCGGGGAGACCGAGGCGCTGTGGGCCGGTCTCGTCGCGGGGCGGTCGGGCGCGGGGCCCATCACCCGCTTCGACGCGTCGGCCCTGGACAGCCGCATCGCCTGCGAGGTGAAGGACTTCTCGACCGAGGGCGTCCTCGACCGCAAGGACGCGAAGCGGATGGACCGCTTCGTGCAGTTCGCGGTGGTGGCGGCCCACGAGGCCATGCGGCGGTCGGGGCTCGACCCGCAGACGCTGGACCACGACCGGGCCGGCGTCGTGATCGGCTCGGGCATCGGGGGGATGGAGACCTTCGAGCAGCAGCACCGGACGCTGCTCGAGCGGGGGCCGGGACGGGTGAGCCCCTTCTTCATCCCGATGATGATCTCGGACATGGCCGCCGGCCAGGTCTCGCTGCAGTTCGGGCTCCGCGGGCCCAATTTCGGCACGGTCTCGGCGTGCGCCTCGGGGGCGCACGCGATCGGCGAGGCCCTCCGGCTCCTGCGGGCCGGCGACGCGGACGTGATGATCTGCGGCGGGGCGGAGGCCACCATCACCCCCATGGCGCTCGCCGGCTTCTGCTCGGCGCGCGCCCTTTCCACTCGAAACGACGACCCCCAGCGGGCCAGCCGTCCCTTCGACAACGACCGGGACGGATTCGTGATCGCCGAAGGGGCGGGGCTCCTGGTCCTCGAGACCGAGGAGCACGCCCGGCGGCGCGACGCGCCCGTCGTGTGCGAGCTCGGTGGCTACGGAGCCACCGCGGACGCCTACCATCTGACGAATCCAGCCGAGGATGGGAACGGCGCCGCGCGCGCCATGAAGCGCGCGCTCGACGACGCGGGCGTGACGCCCGGGGACGTGGACTACATCAACGCGCACGGCACCTCGACCCCGGCGGGAGACCCGGTGGAGGTGCTGGCCGTGAAGTCCGTCTTCGGCGAACACGCCCGGCGGCTGATGATGAGCTCGACCAAGTCCATGACCGGCCACCTGCTCGGTGCCGCCGGCGGGATCGAGGCGGTCATCACCGCGCTGGCGCTGGAACGCGGGGTCGTCCCACCTACGATCAACCTGGAACATGCGGATCCTCGATGCGACCTCGATTTCGTTCCTCTTCAAGCCCGGACGCACGTCGTTCGGGTGGCCGTCTCGAACTCGTTCGGGTTCGGGGGGCACAACGCGGCTCTGGTCCTGAAGGCCAGGAAGTAAGTTCACGCTCCCGCCGGCGCGGAGGCCGCGGTCGCGGCCGCCGCGCCCGCTCGCCGCTGCCGTCGCCGCGGCGCTCGTGGTGGAGCTGGCTCGCCGGCCTGTTCGCGCGGCCGGTGGCGCGCCCGGCCCGGCGTCCCTACCCGGAGTCGGGCGAGTCGTTCGACCAGCAGGAGGCCCGGGCCATCGCCGAGTTCTCCGACCACTTCCACATCCACTTCCGCCACCCCGAACTGCTGCGGCTGGCGCTCACCCACCGCTCCTATCTGAGCGTGACCGGGATGGGGCCCCGCGAGTCCAACGAGCGGCTGGAGTTCCTCGGCGACTCGGTGCTCGGGCTGGTCACCAGCGAGTACCTCTACCGGCACCACCCCGACGAGCACGAGGGCCAGCTCACCAAGACCAAGTCGCTCCTGGTCTCGAAGGCCATCCTGTCCCGCCGGGCGCTCGCCATGGGGCTCGGCCGGTTCATCCTCATGAGCCACTCGGAGATCGAATCGGGCGGCCGGCGGCGGGCATCCATCCTCTGCGATGCCTTCGAGTCGGTCCTGGGCGCCATCTACCTGGACCAGGGCTTCGAAGAGGCCCGGCGGTTCGTGATCGGGTACCTGCTGCGCGGCTCACGCGAGATCGTGGCCGACAAGCGCCACCGCAACTACAAGAGCCAGCTGCAGGAGTACGTGCAGAGCACGTTCCACACCCACCCCGTGTACCGCATCCGCAGCCAGATGGGCCCGGACCACTCGAAGCTCTTCCTCGTGGAGGTCATGGTGGGCCGCCGGGTGCTGGGGGAGGGGCGCGGCGACAACAAGAAGGAGGCCGAGCAGGCGGCCGCGCGGGACGCCATGGAGCTTGAGACCGAGCCCCGGGAACGCGGGCCCGAGGAGCGCCCCCGTCGCGAGCACCCGGAGCCGCGCGAAGCCCGCGAGCCGCGCGAGGTCCGTGCGCCGCGCGAAGCCCGCGAGCCACGCGAGACCCGCGAGCCGCGTGAAGCCCGTGAGCCGCACGAGGTCCGTGCGCCACGCGAGACCCGTGAGCCGCGCGAGGTCAGTGCGCCACGCGAGACCCGTGAGCCGCGCGAGGCCCGTGAGCCGCGCGAGGCC
>CAZSQE010000265.1:0-3908 GCA_964608905.1 uncultured bacterium
GCCGGGGCGAACGCGGCGGCCGCGAACGCTCCGACGGCCCGCGCGGGCGCGAGCCCCAGCGCATCGTGATCCCGCCGGCCGGGGCCGCGGCCGGGCCGGAGCTGACGACGATGGCGATCGCCCTGCGGGCCGCCATGGAGCGTGCGAAGAAGAAGCAGGAAGAGGGCGGCCGTTCCTGACCGCGGAGCGCGGCCGTCCCCCCGCCGAATGACCCAGAGGAGACCGTACCGATGCGAACGTGGCTCGCCGTTGCCGCCGTGGTGGCCGCCGTCACGGCCTTCGTGCCGTGCGCCGGGAGCGAAGAGGTGCCCAACCCGCTGCTGAGCGAGTGGAAGACGCCGTACGGCGTGCCCCCGTTCGACGAGATCGAACCCGGGCACTACCTGCCGGCCTTCCGCGAGGCCATGACCCGGCACCTGGCCGAGGTCGAGGCGATCGCGGGCTCGACGCAGAAGCCGACCTTCGCCAACACCATCGAGGCGCTCGAGAACGCGGGCCTCGCGCTCGAGCGCGTCAACCTCGTCTTCGGCAACCTCAGCTCGGCCGAGACCAGCCCCGAGCTGCAGGCGATCGACCGCGAGGTCTCGCCCCTGCTGGCCTCGCACGCCGACGACATCGCCCTGAACGAGAAGCTGTTCCAGCGCGTCAAGGCGGTGTGGGAGTCGCGCGCGAAGCTGAAGCTGGCGCCCGACCAGGCCAAGCTGCTCGAGAACGCGTGGAAGGGCTTCGTCCGCGGCGGCGCGCTCCTGGCGCCCGAGCAGAAGACCCGCTTCCGCGCCATCAACGCCGAGCTGGCCGGCCTGGGCGTCCGCTTCGGCGACGCCGTGCTCCAGAGCACGAACGCCTACCAGATGGTGGTGGACGTCCCCGCCGACCTGGCCGGGCTCTCCGAGGCGGTGGTGCAGACCGCGGCCGCGGACGCCAAGCGGGCCGGACTCGAGGGCAAGTGGCTGTTCACCCTGCACCGCATGCCGGGGGACCGCTCCTTCCTCGAGCAGGCCGAGAGCCGCGAGCTGCGCCGGCAGTACCTGCAGGCCTACCTCGAGCGCTGCGCCCGCGGCGACTCGCTCGACAACCGCGCCCTCGCCAGCCGCATGGCGGCGCTGCGGGCCGAGCGCGCCCAACTGCTCGGCTACAAGACCCACGCCGACTTCGTGCTCGACGAGTACATGGCCAAGACGCCCGCGAATGTCTACGGACTGCTCGACCAGCTGTGGCGGCCGGCGCGCGCGGTGGCCGAGCGCGAGGCCGCCGACCTGCAGTCGACCGCCGCCGCCGAGGGCAAGGACCTCGTCATCGAGCCCTGGGACTGGTCCCACTACACCGAGAAGGTGCGCCGGCAGCGCTACGACCTCGACGACGCCGCGCTGCGCCCGTACTTCGAGCTCGAGCGCGTGCGCCAGGGCGCCTTCGACGTGGCCACCCGGCTCTTCGGCATCACCTTCACGCCCGTGCGCGACGTGCCCGTGTACCACCCCACGGTCAAGGCCTTCGAGGTGAAGGACGCCGACGGCAAGCACCTCGCCCTCTTCTACGTGGACTACAGCGCGCGGCCCAGCAAGCGCGGCGGCGCCTGGTCCACCGAGTACCGCAGCACGCGCATGAGGGACGGCAGGATGGTGCGGCCGGTGGTGGCCAACTGCTGCAACTTCGGCCTGCCGACCCCGGAGCAGCCGGCGCTGCTCGGCCTCGACGACGTCGAGACGATGTTCCACGAGCTGGGGCACGGCCTGAACGCCATCCTGTCGCAGATCCGCTACGCCAGCCTCGGCAACATCCCGCGCGACTTCGTCGAGCTGCCCTCGCAGATCATGGAGAACTGGGCGACCGAGCCGGAGGTGCTCCAGTCGTACGCGAAGCACTACCAGACCGGCGAGACCATCCCGCTCGAGCTGGTGGAGAAGATCCGGCAGGCCCGCAGGTTCAACCAGGGCTTCGTCACCGTGGAGTACCTGGCGGCCTCCTACCTCGACATGGACTGGCACACGCTTGCCGAGGCGAAGGAACTGGATCCGCTGGCGTTCGAGAAGGCCTCGATGGAGCGGATCGGGCTGCCGCGCACCATCGAGCCGCGCTACCGGACCCCGTACTTCCGGCACGTCTTCGCCGGCGGCTACTCGGCCGGCTACTACGCCTACATCTGGGCCGAGGTGCTGTCGTCCGACGCCTTCGCCGCCTTCCAGGAGAAGGGCCTGTTCGACCCGGCCACGGCGCGCTCGTTCCGCACGAACGTGCTCGAGAAGGGGGCGAGTGAGGACGTGGCGGAGCTGTACCGGCGCTTCCGCGGGCGCGACCCGGTCGTCGAGCCGCTGCTCGAGCGGCGCGGGCTCAAGTAGCCCGGCGGCAGGGAGGGAAGCGGGGGCCGCGCCGGACGGCGCGGCCCCCGCGGCGTGCCCGGGCCGATCAGCCCTTCATCAGCTCGTCGTAGACCTTCTTCGAGGCGGTCCTGACCGTCTCGTGGATGCTGCCGCCGTGCGAGTCCATGGTGACGATGACCGGGAAGTCCTCGACCCGGGTCACCCAGAAGGCCTCGGGCGTGCCGAACTCCTCGAGCTTGTGCACGGCGAGGACCTCCTTGACCGCCTTGGCGATCGAGGTGCCGCAGCCGCCGACGGCGTGGAAGTAGACGGCGCCGGACTTCCGGCACGCCTCGAGCGTGGCCGGGCCCATGCCGCCCTTGCCGATCACCCCGCGCACGCCGTAGCTCTCGATCACCTTCGCCTGGTAGGGCTCCTCGCGCGCGCTGGTGGTCGGTCCGGCGGCGACGAAGCTCCAGCGCTCGCCGTCCTTCCGGACCACCGGGCCGCAGTGGTAGATGACGCCGCCGCGCAGCAGGTCGTCGAGGAAGCGCGGCCGCTCCTCGACCATGAGCTTGTGCCCGGCGTCGCGCGCGGTGACGACGATGCCGCTCAGCAGCACGGTGTCGCCGACCTTGAGGGCGCGGATCTTCTCCTCGGGGATGGGGATCTCAAGCCGGATCATGGAAGGCCTCCCCGTTGCGGATGGTCATCTCCTTGCGCCGGCACGCCCAGCACATGTACGAGACGGCGACGTAGAAGGTCGCCGGGTGGCGGTGCTGCCAGCCGGCGAACACGCCCAGCACCGTGGTCAGGCCGCCGAAGCCCATCGGCCCGATGCCGAGCCGGTTGAGGTCGGCGTGCAGCTCCTTCTCGAAGGCGTCGAGCGCCGGGTCCTCGTTGGCCGAGCCCAGGCGGCGGAAGAACTGCTCCTTGGAGAGCAGGTAGGAGGTGGCGCGGTCACCGCCGATGCCGACGCCGATCACGCCCGGCGCGCAGCCCATGCCCTGCGCCTTGAACACCGCGTCGAGGACGCACTTGCGGACGCCCTTCAGGTCGCGTCCGGCGCCCAGCGTCGCGTCGGGCAGCTTGTACTGCGTGCCGACGTTCTCGCTGCCGCCGCCCTTGAGCATGAGCTTCACCCGCACCTCGTCCTGCTCCCACGCCTTGAAGGTGACATAGGGCGCGTTCACGCCGAGGTTGGTGCCGCTGTTCTTGCCGGTGAGCGGGTGCACCGCGTTCGGCCGCAGCAGGATGGCCTTTGTCGCCTTCTCGGCGGCGGCCTCGATCGCCTTGCGGAAGGCGAGGGTGTCGAGCCCGACCGGGTGGTGGACGGTGAAGATCATCGAGCCGGTGTCCTGGCAGATGGGCGTGCCGTCGCGGCGCGCCATCTCGACGTTCTCGAGGATGGCGGCGAAGGTGTCGGCCGCCGAGGTGCCGGGCGGCTCCTTGCGGTGCGCCTCCCGCAGGGCCGCCTCGACGTCCGAGGGCAGCTCGGTCGAGGCGCTGCGGATGAACGTGTACAGCTGTTCGACCAGTCTCTCGCTCATGAGTCACCCCGGTGCGGCGGACGTGGACGACGGAGCGTCACGATACTAGGAGCCGCGCCGC
>CAZSQE010000266.1:0-3902 GCA_964608905.1 uncultured bacterium
CGGCGGTCCCGGCCGTACAGGTCGTCCAGCGCCGCGCGCGGGTCGCGGGTCCGCGCGCCGCTGAGCCCTCAGGCGCCGGCCCTCGTTCCGCGCCGCGTCAGCCACAGCACCAGCGCGGCGTAGGCGACCGCGGACATCACCCACGCCGTGCCGGTCGTGACCGCCGCGCCCAGCGCGCCGTAGCGGGGCACCAGCAGCAGGTTGCCGGCGAGGTTCAACAGGAACTGCCCCGCCGCCACGCAGGCCACCAGCCCGGTGCGCTCGAGCGCGAACGCCACCGCCTGCCCCGCCGCGACCATCGCGTAGGCGGCCAGCCCCGTGGCGAGCAGGGCGAAGACCGGCAGCAGCCCCGCGTACTGCGGGAAGAGCCGCGGCAGCAGCGGGGCGCACAGCAGCGCCGCCGCCAGCCCGAGGGTTCCGAGCGGCACGGTCAGCCGCAGCGTGCGCAGGAAGAACCGCCGCGCCTCGGCCGCGCCCCGGTGGCGCATCGCCTCGGGCAGGAACACCGTGCCCAGCACGCCCGCCAGCATCACCAGCGGCGAGGAGAGCCGCAGCGCGGCGCCGTAGCTGCCCACCTCGGCCGGCGTGGAGAGCGCGCCCAGCAGCAGCGTGTCGAGCTGGAAGGCGAACATGTGCGCCAGCGTGGCGACCAGGATCCAGCGCGACAGGCCGAACAGCTCGCGCAGCTCGGTGCGGCTGCCGCCGCGCGCCAGCGTGCCGCGCGGGACGAGCGACATGCCGACGAGCCCGACCACGAGCGGCGCCAGCACCTGGATCCACAGCACGCCCGGCACCGAGAAGCCCAGGGTCACGACCAGCGCCAGCAGCAGCACGAGCCGGCTCGCGCCCTCGCCGATGCGCACCAGGCTCAGGGCGCGGAAGCGCCGCCGCGCCTGCAGGTACGAGGTGGCGAAGGCCAGCAGGCCGCCGCCGACCACGGCCAGCGCCGCGTAGCGCGACGGCTCGGCGAAGATGGGCCGCCCCAGCACGTGCGTCGCCAGCCACGGCCCGGCCAGCAGCGCCGGCAGCCCGACCGCGGCCACCAGCAGGGCGCGCGCGGTGAGCACGGTGCGCTCGAAGCCCGCGGGGGCGCGCGGGCCCGCGGGGGCGCGCGGGCCCGCGGGCGCGGGCACTGCGGCGGATCCAGGCACTCCAGTGGCTCCGGGCACGCCGAGGGGTCCGGGCGGCCCCGCCGTGCGCTGGACCAGCGCCACGCCCAGGCCGAGGTCGGTGAGCTGCAGCAGGATGGTCTGCAGGGTGATGAAGATGGTGATGGCGCCCATCTGCTCCGGCGTGGCCAGGGCCACCATGAGCGCCGTGCCGGCGAAGGCCAGCAGCTTGCTCACCCCGTCGCCCGAGGCCACCGTGCCCACCGAGCGCACCGTCGGCGGCAGCGACTCCCACGCGCGCACGAGCGGGTTCATCGCCGGCCCCGCCCGCAGCCCGCCGCCACCGCCGTGACGATGCCGCGCCAGGCGTCGCGCCAGGCCGGCAGCGCGAAGTCGCGCTCCACCGCCGCGCGCTGCCGCGCGCCCAGCGCGGCACGGTCCGCCCAGGCCGCGTCCAGCGCCGCCGCCAGCGCCGCCGCCTCGGGCGCCGCGTGCGGCCCGGGCAGGTCGAGCAGGCCCTCGACCGCCGTCGTCACCGTCGCGGTCGCGCTGGCCATGCTCTCGAGCGCCGCCAGCGAGGGCACGTCGCTGGCGCGCGTCGGCACCAACGTGAGCGCCGCGGCGCGGAAGAGCCGCGGCATGGCCTCGCGCGGCACGTTGCCGAGGAAGAGCACGCGCCTCTCCAGTCGCAGCGCGCGCACCAGCGCGTCCAGCCGGGCGCGGTAGGCCACCGAGGCCGGCACGTCGCCGATGACGTCGCCCGCGATCGCCAGCCGCGCATCGGCCGGCAGGGCCTTCGCCCGGGCGAACGCGGCGATGGCCAGGTCCACGCCGCGCGGCGGCGTCAGGTTGCGCGGCACCAGCACGACCGGCCCGCCCGCCGGCAGTCGGCCGCCCGCGTCCGTCGCCTCGCCCGGTGTTGCCGGCCGGAACGCCTCCGTGTCCACCGCGTTGGGCACGAACCACACCCCCGGCGCCACCTCCTCGCGCAGGCGCGAGCCCGGCGCCACGTCCAGGCCCATCGCGCGCGGCACGAACGTGTCGTTCGCCACCACCGCGCCCGCGCGCCGGAACGCGCCGCGCATGGCGCGGCACCGCAGCCAGCGCCGCAGCAGGTTCGCCTCGTGCGTCCAGGTCGCGCCGTGCGAGAGCAGCACCGTGCGCGGCCCGGCCAGCCCGCGCGTCAGGTGCTCGGGGTTGTGCACGACCACCACGTCGTGGGCGAGGATCTCGCGCGCGAGCGGCGCCAGCGCCAGGTTGAAGTCCACCAGCTTGAGCCCCGTGCGCCGCGCGACCGGCACCGCCACCACGCCCTCGCCCGCCGCGCCGAGGTCGGCCTGGTAGACCGTCTGCCCGTCGGCCACCGCGGCCAGCGCCTCGCGCAGCGCGTGCACGTAGACCTCGGCGCCGCCGAGGACCGGCAGGTAGCGGTAGATGACGTGCGCGACGCGCATCAGTCCCCCGCCCGCGCTGTCGCGGCGCGCGCGCCGAGCGCCGCGCGGAAGACGAGCCACGCGTAGAGCGTGAGCGCCCAGGCGTGCGCCCAGCCGTCGGCGCCGTCGCGCCAGCCCGAGCGCACGAGCAGCACCTGCACGAGCCGCCACGGCACCCGCGCCAGCAGCGCCAGCGGCGACTCGCCCCGCTCCGCCCGCTCGCGCCCCTCGAGTGCGGCGTAGCGCCGCACCTTGCGCACGAGGTCCGCGCGGTCGGCGTAGGTGCGGTGCTCGAGCGGCTCGGCGAGCCGACCGACCGGTCCGTCCACCCGCGCCCGCTCGTGCACCCGGCCCTCCCAGCGCGCGCGGCCGCGGCGCATGAGGCGCAGCTGGTGGTCCGGGTACAGGCCGCCGTGCCGGAGCCAGCGTTCGCCGAGGAAGTTGCGGCGCGGGATCTCGAACCCCGCCGTCCCCCCCGGCGCGCGCAGCACGCGCGCGATCTCGGCCGCCAGGGCCGGCGTCACCGTCTCGTCGGCGTCGAGGAAGAGCACCCACTCGCGCCCGGCCTCGGCGAGCGCGGCGTTGCGCTGGTCGGCGTAGTCGCGGAACGGGTGCGACACCACGCGCGCGCCCAGGCCGCGGGCGACGTCGGGCGTGCCGTCGCGGCTGCCCGAGTCCACCACCAGCCGCTCCCCCGCCCAGTCCACCGAGCCGAGCGCGGTCCCGATGCGCGCCGCCTCGTCGAGCGCGAGCACGGCCACGCAGAGGTCCGCCACGGGCCCGGGAAACGCCCCCGGGGAGGGCGGCGGCTCCGGCCCGCTCGCGCTGGCTCGCTCGGTCGTGGACGGCACGGGCCGACTCTAGCCGCGCCGGTGGAGCCGTGCAACGCCCGGCGGGCCGCGCTAGACTCGCGCGCCATGGCACCCGCCCGAGCGAGCCGCGCATGAGGATCGCCCTCGACGCCCGCAAGATCCGCGACGGCGGCATCGGCACCTACATCCGCGAGCTGCTGCTCGCGCTCGCCGCCTCGCCGGCGCCGCACGAGTGGGTCGCGCTGCTCGACCCGCGCGACCTCGGCGCCTTCTCCTGGCCGCCGGGTCGCGTGCGCGAGGTCGCCGTGCGCGCCGGCAAGTACGGGCTGGCCGAGCACCTCGCCGTGCCGCGCGCCGCGCGCGCCGCCGGGGCCACGCTGCTGCACGAGCCGCACTACACCCTGCCGCTCGGCTGGCGCGGCCCCGCCGTCGTCACCATCCACGACCTCATCCACCTGAGCCACGCGCGGTTCTTCCCGCGCGGCGCCGCGCTCTATGCCCGCGCCATGGCCGGCGCCGCGCGGGAAGAACCGCGCGTGGCTCAGGTG
>CAZSQE010000267.1:0-3888 GCA_964608905.1 uncultured bacterium
ACCACTCGCTGCAGGGCGAGCAGCAGATGCGGCAGCAGTTCGAGGGGCGGCTGCGCAACGCCGACCGGCTGGCCGGGCTCGGGCGCCTCTCGGCGGGACTGGCGCACGAGATCGGCACGCCGCTCAACGTCATCAGCGGCCGGGCCGAGTCGCTCATGCGCCACCTCGGCGGCAACGACCCGGCGGTCCGCAGCCTGCGCGACATCTCCACGCAGACGGAGCGGATCGTGCACATCATGAGCGACATGCTCGACTTCGCCCGCATGAAGCCGCCGCGCCGCGTGCCCACCTCCCTCGAGGAGGTGGCGCGCACCGTGCTCGACATGGCCAAGCCGCAGCTGGCGCGCGGCCACGTCGCGGTGCGCGTCGCCCTGCCGCCGGACCTGCCGCTGGTGGTCGCCGACGCCGACCAGTTGCGCCAGGTGTGCCTGAACCTCGTGCTCAACGCCCTCGACGCCATGCAGGAGGGCGGCACGCTCACCATCCGCGCCGCCGTGCACGGCGGGCCGCACGCCGACCGGGGCGGGCCGGAGCGGCGCTGGGTGGCGGTGGACTTCGTCGACACCGGCGTCGGCATCCCCGCCGCCAACCTCGACCGGCTGTTCGACCCGTTCTTCACCACCAAGGAGCCCGGCAAGGGCACCGGCCTCGGCCTCTCGGTCTCGTACGGCATCGTCGAGGAGCACGGCGGCTGGTTCGACGTGGACAGCCACCCCGGCGAGGGCACCCGCATGACCGTGCACCTGCCCATCGAGGGCGACACGGCGCCGGGGCGGGAGGAGCGCGCGTGACCGGGGCAACCCGCATCCTGGTGGTCGAGGACGACGAGTCCATGCTGCGCCTCCTCACCGACGAGCTGGGCGAGGCGGGCTTCCGGGTCCTCGGCTGCTCGAGCGCCCGCGCGGCGCTCGAGCAGGTCCGCGTCCAGGCGGTGGAGGCCGTCGTGACCGACCTGGTGATGCCCGGCATGAAGGGCGACGAGCTGCTGCGCGAGCTGCGGGTGGCCGTGCCCGGCGTGCCGGTCGTCATCATGACCGCCTTCGGCAGCATCGAGTCGGCGGTCGAGGCGATGCGCGAGGGCGCCTACCACTACCTGACCAAGCCGTTCCGCATCGAGCAGCTCGTCGGCACGCTCGAGCGCGCCCTCGCCGACGGCCGGCTGCGCCGGCAGCTGCACGACCTGGCCGACGGCGAGCCCGAGCGGTCCGGCATCGTCGCCCAGAGCCCGCCGATGCGGCGGGTGCTCGACCTCATCGCCCGCGCCGCCGTGGCCGACACGCCGGTCCTCATCCTGGGCGAGAGCGGCACCGGCAAGGAGCTGCTGGTGCGGGCGCTGCACGCCGCCGGCCCGCGGCGCGCGCGCGCCTTCCTCGCCGTCAACTGCTCGGCCATCCCCGAGACGCTGCTCGAGAGCCAGCTCTTCGGCCACCGGCGGGGCTCGTTCACCGACGCGCGCGAGGACCACCGCGGCCTGTTCCTGGAGGCCGACGGCGGCACCATCCTGCTCGACGAGATCGGCGACATGCCGCGCTCCCTGCAGGCCAAGCTGCTGCGCGTGCTGCAGCAGAAGGAGGTCCACCCGCTGGGCGCCGCGGCCCCGGTTCCGGTGGACGTGCGCGTCGTCGCCGCCACCCACCGGGACCTCGAGACGCTGTACACCGCCGGGCAGTTCCGGCACGACCTCTACTACCGGCTCAACGTGATCACCATCCGCGTGCCGCCGCTGCGCGACCGGCTCGAGGACCTGGCCCCGCTCGTCGCCCACTTCCTGCGCAAGCACGCGCCGCGCCTGGGGCGGCCGGACGCCACCGTGAGCGCCGAGGCGATGGAACTGTTCCGCCGCCACGCCTGGCCGGGCAACGTGCGCGAGCTGGAGAACGCCGTCGAGCGGGCGCTCGTGCTCGGCGCCGGGCCCGTCATCCGCGTCGAGGACCTCCCCGACGACCTCGGCCAGGCCGCCTGGGAGCCGACCGCGGCACGGCGCGTGCGCCTGCTGGCGGAGGTCGAGCGCGAACAGGTCCTCGAGGCGCTCCGGGCCGCGAACGGCAACAAGGCGGCGGCGGCCCGCCTGCTCGGCCTCGACCGCAAGACGCTGTACCGCAAGCTGGAGCTCTACGGCATCCGTCCGTCCTGAGGCTGCCCCGTTCCGCCCCACGTGGGGCGGAACGCCACGACCCGACCCGCCACAGGTCACCCATCCGGCCCGCGCAGCGTCGGCCGGGCCAATCCTGCAAGACGTCGTGGTGCATACGGATACGACCAGTCTCGGCGGCGCCGTCCGGGGGCCGTGGCGCGGCACGGCCCCTGCTGGTGTCCCGGGTGCGATTCGCATCGCGCCGCCAGTCACCCGAGCGTCCCGGCCCGGACGGGCCGGAGAGCCGATCCCCTGCGAGGAACGCACATGGCAGCCACGCCGCAGACCCGTCCCTTCAACTCCTTCGAGATCGCCCAGGCCCAGTTCGACCGCGTCGCCGAGCTGCTGGACCTCGACACCGGCACGCGCGAGTTCCTGCGCTGGCCGATGCGCGAGTACTCCTTCAGCATCCCGGTGCACATGGACGACGGCCGCATCCAGGTGTTCCGCGGCTTCCGCATCCAGCACAACGACGCGCGCGGGCCCTCGAAGGGCGGCATCCGCTTCCACCCGCACGAGACCATGGACACGGTGCGCGCCCTCTCCATGTGGATGACCTGGAAGTGCGCGGTGGTGGACATCCCGCTCGGCGGCGGCAAGGGCGGCGTCATCTGCGACCCGCACAACCTGAGCCTGCGCGAGCAGGAGGCCATCTGCCGCGGCTGGGTGCGCCAGCTCGCCCGCAACGTCGGCCCGGTGCAGGACGTCCCCGCCCCCGACGTCATGACGAACGCCCAGCACATGCTGTGGATGCTCGACGAGTACGAGGCCCTGCAGGGCGGCCGCTACCCCGGCTTCATCACCGGCAAGCCGGTCGGCATGGGCGGCTCGCTCGGCCGCACCGAGGCGACGGGCTACGGGCTGGTGTTCACCCTGCGCGAGGCCCTGCGCGAGATGAGCCTGCCGGTGGCCTCCACCCGCGCCAGCGTGCAGGGCTTCGGCAACGTGGCCCAGTACGCCATCCGGCTCTACCAGCAGCTCGGCGGCAAGGTCGTCTGCGTCTCCTGCTGGGACCAGCGGGACCAGACCTCCTACTCGTTCCGCAAGGCCGGCGGCATCGACATGGACGAGCTGACGGGCATCACGGACAGCTTCGGCGGCATCGACCGCGAGCGGGCCAAGAAGCTCGGCTACGAGGTGCTGGCCGGCGACGCCTGGATCGAGCAGCCGGTCGAGATCCTCATGCCCTGCGCGCTCGAGAACCAGATCACCCCGGAGACGGTCAAGAAGATCCACCCGGCGGTGAAGATCGTGGCCGAGGGCGCCAACGGCCCGACCACGCCCGAGGCCGACGCGGTGCTCAGGGAGCGCGGCATCTTCCTGATCCCCGACTTCCTCGCCAACGCCGGCGGCGTGACCTGCAGCTACTTCGAGCAGGTGCAGTGCAACATGAACTACTACTGGGAGAAGGACGAGGTCCTCGGCAAGCTCGACTCCAAGATGACCGCCGCCTTCCTGGCGGTGAGCGAGCTGGCGCGCCAGCGCAAGCTGTACATGCGCGACGCCGCCTACGTGATCTCGATCAACCGGGTCGCCCAGGCCAGCCGCGACCGGGGCTGGGTGTAGGACCGGACGGGGCGGCGCCGCCGCGCCGCCCCGCACCCCCGGCCCGTACCCGGATGCCGACGTGACCGGAGACCGCGACCTGGCGAGGTTCGACCGCCGCTTCTTCGAGGGGCGGGAGACCTTCACGGTCATCGGCGCCGGCGCGCTCGGCGGCAAGGCCGCGGGGCTGCGGTCGGCGCGCGAGGCGC
>CAZSQE010000268.1:0-3887 GCA_964608905.1 uncultured bacterium
GCGAGCGCCCGGGCCTCGTCCAGCCGCCGCCCCTGCCGGAGCAGCGCGACCGCGAGGTTGTTCATGGCGTCGTAGTCCGCCGGAGCATCCCGGAGCGCCCGGCGGTAGCACGCCTCGGCGCGCCCCCAGCGCCCGTTCGCGGCCTCGACGTTGCCCAGGTTGACCCGCGCCCGGGCCTCGTGGGGATCGAGTCTCAGGGCCCTGCGGTACTCCTTCGCCGCCAGGTCGAGCTCGCCGCTGGACTCGTAGGCCACGCCGAGGTCGTTGTGCTCGCTGGCCGTGAGCGGGTCGTGGAGCATCACGATGTGGGCGCAACCGGACAGCGCGCCGGCCACCAGCAGCGCGAGGACGATGCGGAATGGGCGGACGGGGCGCAGCACGTTCATGGTGACCTCCGTCGGAGGATCAGCGCCTGCGACCCCGCCGTCCGCCACCGCTTCGCCAGGTCGGTGCGACCCATGACGCGCAAACGGGCCCGGCCGTCGTGGAGCGTGAAGACCTCGCGCGCGGGATCCCAGCCGGTCACCACCGCGTAGTGCGCGACCGTGAGCGGGGCCCGCCCGTTCTGGTAGAGCACGATCGGCGGCACGTCGGCCGCGAGCAGGGCGATCAGCGAATCGGGGACGAGGGTGGCGATGTCCGCTTCGTACCCGGCACGGCGTGCGGCGGCTGCCAGGTCGGTGATGAGCGAACCGCGCAGCGCGGGATCGTACGCGCGATCGGCCTCGCGGACGGCCGCGGAATCGGCGCCGTAGTAGAGGAGCACCATCGCGAGCGCCGCCGGGCCGCAGCGCGCCGGCGCCTGCCTCACGATCGGGACCTCGAGGGCGATCCCGGGCGCAGGGCCCGAACCTGCCGGCGCGGCAGCAGCCCACCCCAGGGTCACCACGGCCATCAGTGTCTGGAACGACATCGCCACCCCTCTCGTGACGGCAGGCCCGGAACCGACGGATCGCCGGAGCGGGCTCTACCCGGAACTCGACGAGGCGTCGGGGCCCGCTGCCCCGGGATGAAGCCGGCGTCCGGAGAGACTGGCCACCACCGCGATCAACTCGTTCGGGTCCGCGGGCTTGGAGAGGTACATCTGGAATCCCGCCGCCAGGATGTTCACCCGGTCCTCGATCTTGCCGTAGGCCGTGAGCGCCGCCGCCGGGACGTGGCCGCCCTGCTCCTGGTTGCGCAACCGGATGCTCCTGATCAGCGCATAGCCGTCCTCCTCCGGCATGGCGATGTCGGAGATCAGCACGTCCGGCTTCCAGACGTCGAGCGTCTTGAGCGCCTCGGCCGCCGAGCCCGCGATCCGCACCTCCGCGCCGCAGGAACCGAGCAGGGTCTGCAGCGCCTCGTTCGCGGTCGGCTCGTCGTCGACGAGCAGCACCCGGACCTTGTCGAGCCGCTGGAAAGCGACGTCCGTGAGTTCGTCGGAGACCCGGGGGTGCGCCGGGCGTGCGGTGCCCGGCAGCTGCCCCGTCCCGAGCAGGGGGAGCTTGATCGTGAACCTGGAGCCCCCTCCGAGGCCGGGGCTCTCGGCGCTGATCTCGCCTCCGTGCAGCTCGACGATGTGACGCACGATCGACAGGCCCAGGCCGAGACCGCTGTGGCGCCGCCTCGAACCGTCCCGCGCCTGCTGGAAGGGCTCGAAGATGTGGGGGAGGAAGGCGGCGTCCATCCCGATCCCGCTGTCGGAGACGCCCATCTCCACGTGGGACGCCGCGCGCCCCAGGGTGATCTGCACGCTGCCGCCCTTGGGGGTGAACTTGACCGCGTTGGAGAGCAGGTTCCCCACCACCTGCTGGAGCCGTTCCGAATCGCCCGAGATCATGCCGGCCCGCTCGTCCAGGACGAGCTGCAGCCGGATCTGCTTGGCGTCGCTCGCCGGGCGCTGCGATTCCACCGCGGCTCGGATCACGGGCGTCAGGTCGATCGGTCTCACGTCGAGCCGGAACTTGCCCGAGGCGACCCTCGCGACGTCGACCAGGTCGTCGATCAACTGCGACAGGGAGCCGACGTTGCGCTCGATGACTTCGAGCCCGCGGTCGAACTTCTCCTTCTCGAGCGTGCCGCTGCGGAGCAGCTGGGTCCACGTGAGGATCGGCGCCAGGGGGTTGCGCAGCTCGTGCGAGACGGTCGCGAGGAACTCGTCCTTCAGGTGGCTCGCCGCCTTCTCCTCCTGCAGGGCGGCGGCGGTGCTGGTCTGCACCTTCTCGGCGAGCCGCCGCACGCCGATCTGCTCCCGGTAGGTGCGGTTGATGAGGACGAAGAGCATGCCGCACAGGATCAACGTCAGCACGATGGACACGGACGTGATGAGGGCGAAGCCCGTCCGGGTCCGCCTCACCGAAGCCCGCGCGGTCTCCAGCTCTCCGGCCGCTGCCGGCTCCATGTGCGTCACGAAGCCGTCCAATGCCTGCTCGAGGACCTGCCCGCGGGATCGCACGGCGGCGGCGGCGGCCGTCCCCGGGCCGCCGGTGGTGCGCAGGGCCTGCTCGAATGCCTCCTGGAAGCTCCGTTCGGCCACCTGGACGCGGTCCAGCAGGATACGTGTCTCGGTGTCCGCGATCCGTGCCTGCAGGCGGGCGAGCCGGTCACGCAACGCCGCACTTCCCGCGCGTGCCGCCGGGGCATACGGCGGCTCGCCCGTGAGCAGGGCGGCGTTCGCATCCGAAACCTCGCGGACACCGATGAGCTGGAGCGTCCTGCTGTCCGAGAGGTCGCGGACCTCTCGGGTGCCGAGCACCGCCATCTCCTGGACCAGGGTCCCCGACGCGAACATGGAAGCGATGCTGCTGAGGATGGCCAGGAGGCCGATCACGATCAACCCGGTTCGCAGCGTGTACTGGCGCGACCACTTCGGCATTGGACGTCCCTTCGCTGTGACGCGGAAGAGCGGGTCCTGCCCCGTTCGACCCGTGGACGGCGCGTGCAGTATGGGCCGGACCCGGCGGTTCCACCAGCCGCGTCCGGGGAAGGCGATCACGGCGATCCGACTGCGCCGGACCGGGGGTTCCGGTCCGCCCGTCGTCGTGTCCTCCGCCCCGGCAGGGCGGGGCGCCGCTGCCGCGGCGTCGCCGATCCGGGAGCAGGGCCCGCGATCGGCATCGTTCACATCGGCGACGTAGGCCAGAACCGTGCCGGGCCGGGGCGGGGGCTCCTGTCGCGCAAACCCCAGTCCGGGAACGGGTTCTTCGTGCCCCCGGGTGGCGGCGGGGGCGGAGCGTGGTGCTGGAATTACAAGACCGAGGAACGGATTACAAACGGGGTGAAGACAGAACGCGGCTGGCCGGGCCGCCGGGGCGGCCTGCAGGGGACGGGTGGCCCGGCGCGTGGGTGCGCGCGCCGCGGGCGTCAGACCCGGTCGTACAGGTGGAGCCGGTTGTAGAGCGTCTTCAGGCTGATGCCGAGGATCTCGGCCGCCCGCTTCTTGTCACCGCCGCAGTGCTCCAGCGTGGCGAGGATGAGCTGGCGCTCCGACTCGTCGAGCGAACCCCCCACGCCGGGTTGCGGCGTGCCGGGCCCCGGCGCGGACGCCGGATCCGGACGCGTCCCGGACGCCAGGTCGTCGAGCTCGATCGCCCCTTCGGCCATGATGAAGGCGCGGTGCAGCTCGTTCTTGAGCTCGCGCACGTTGCCGGGCCAGGGGTGGGCGCGGATGCGCGCCCGCGCCCTGTCACTCAGGCGCTTGTCCGCCTCCGCGGAGGCGTTGAGCGCCTTCAGGAAATGGTCCGCGAGCAGCAGGGCGTCCCCCTCGCGCTCGCGCAGGGGCGGCAGGACGATGGGGAAGACGTTCAGCCGGTAGAACAGGTCCTCCCGCAGCTTGTTCGCCTGGATGGCCTCCCGCGGGGGGCGATTGGAGGCCGCGAGCAGGCGCACCGACACCGGGATGTGCG
>CAZSQE010000269.1:0-3883 GCA_964608905.1 uncultured bacterium
CCCAGGAAGGCCGCGAGGGCGCCGCGCCCCGGGCGCGTCGCCCTCGCGGCCTTCCTGGGGGCGCTGCTCGTGGCGGCGCCCGGCCGGGGAGCCGACCCCACGCTGTCCGTACCTCCCGATAGCGGCGACATCTCCGGCTCGGTCGTCGTGCCGGCGCCCGGCCGGCAGGAGGTGCTGCCCGGCTCGGCCCGGCCCTTCCGCCCGGGGGAGTCGCTCAAGTTCTCGGTCCAGTACGGCTTCATCCACGCCGGGAACGCCTGGCTCGAGGTGCCCCAGGTGAGGCAGTGGAAGGGGCACGAGGTCTACGAGCTGGTGGCGCGCGCCGAATCGAACGCCTTCTTCAGCCGCTTCTACAAGGTGCGCAACCGCATCGAGTCGCTGTGGGACCGCGACGGGCACTTCAGCCGCCGCTACCTCGAGGACCGGCGGGAGGGGAAGTACCGGCAGAAGAACGACATCACCTTCGACGCCGAGCGCAACCAGGCGGTCTACGCCGACGGGCGCACCTTCCCCGTCCCGCCGCGCGTGCAGGACGCTCTCTCGTCGTTCTACTACACGCGCACGCAGCCGCTGCCGCTGGGCGGCAGCATCGTGTTCCACTACCACGCCAGCCGCAAGAGCCAGCCGCTGCGGGTGAAGATCCTGGGCCGCGAACGCATCAAGACGCCGGCCGGCACGTTCGACTGCGTGGCGGTCGAGCCCATCCTGAAGGCGGGGGGCGTCTTCAAGAGTTCCGGGCGGCTCGTGATCTGGCTCACCGACGACGAGCGGCGCATGCCGGTGCTCATGAGGAGCAAGGTGGTGATCGGCTCGGTGAGCGTGGTGCTCGAAGAGGTGCGGGCCGGGGCCTGAAGCGCCGCGGCGGCCCCGCCGGCTCCCGGGAGGCCCGCCCGGGCGGCCGGGCACTGTCCGCCGGGGAGGCACCGCCGGCTCCCGGAGGGTCTCCGCCGTGGACATCGGCACAGGCCTTGCGATGCTCCGGGGCAGCCCGAGAGGGCAGGCCGGTTGACAGTTCGACCCGAGTCCGCCTAGAATTCAAGTCCATTCGGCATCGCCACTTGCGGTGCCCGACCAGTTCAAAGGCGGAGGCCCACCAGAACGCGTCTTGCTACCGCTTCGGGCAGGGGTGGCCAGTAGTTGGCCCCTGCTGCTGGATTGTGACCGGGGTTCTCCCGGGTCCACCCAACGCGTCTGGTAGGCCAAAGGGTCCTTCGACCGCCTCACCCCCCCCGGCTCATCGTCGCGTGGATCCTGGGTAGGCCTCCATCCATGGAGTGGTCGTGAGACGCTTGCTCGCTGTGGCGATCGCGCTGTCCGTCCTGCTTCCGCCGGCCCCGGCTCGCAGCCAGGGGCCCCAGGACCAGACCCCCATCGACGAGATCGACTGGGGTCAGGCCCCCGAGTACCGCATCGTCCCCGGGGACGAGTTGGCGCTCAACTTCGGCCCGCGCGAGATCACCGAGATCGACCTCGTGCGCCAGGCCATCGTGCGGCCGGACGGCCGCATCGCCGTCTACCCGGTCGGCGACGTGGTGGCGGCGGGGCGCACGCCCGCCGAGCTGCAGGCCGAGCTCGTCCGCCTGCTGGCCGGCGACCTGAAGCAGCCGCGCGTGGTGGTCGAGATCACCAGGTTCGCCGGGAACCAGGTGCACGTCCTCGGCCGCGTGAAGCGCCCGGGCTCGCAGCCCGCCACCTCGCTGCCGACCCTGCTGCGGGCCATCACGGACGCCGGCGGCTTCGAGGACGACGCCGCCCGCGGCAGCGTCGTCGTCATGCACCGCGTCGGCCTCGGCTCGGTGGCCGTCACCCGCGTGCGCGTCGACCGGCTGCTGCGCAAGGGCGGCGACGTGCCGCTGTCCCGCTACGACATCGTCTACGTGCCGCGCACGGCCATCGGCAACCTGAACGTCTTCGTGGACCAGTTCTTCGCCAAGATGATCCCGGTCGAGACCTTCACGCTCATCGGCTGGGAGCTCTTCAACCTCGACCGGGTGTCCCAGCGGGTGGTCACCACGGCGGCGGGGCAGTAGGGGGGTGCCCGCATGATGCCCGAGACTCCCGCGACGAGCGCCGGCGCCCAGCGCGCCACCGCCCGCGAGTTCCTGGCGGTCGTCTTCCGCCGCCGCTGGATCATCCTCGGGCTCTTCGCCGCGACCCTCGGCACGGTGCTCTTCCTGTCGTTCACCACGCCGCTCACCTACATCTCGGCCGGCGAGGTGCTGGTCCGCCGGGGCGAACAGCGGAGCAGCCTGCAGCCGACCTTCGCGGTCACGAACGAGTGGGAGATCGAACTCGGCAGCGAGGTCCACACCGTCAAGAGCTGGCCGGTGGTGCAGTTGGCCCAGAAGATCGTGGACCGCGAGCGGGGCGACGGCCCGGCGCTCGAGTTGTCGGCCGACCGGGTGGACGCCGAGGTGACCGGCAAGACCAACGTGCTGGCCATCGGCTACGTGGACCGCGACCCGCGGGTGGCCGAGCGGGCCTGCGACGCCCTGCTGCGCGCCTACGTCGAGTACCGGCAGGGCGCGCTCCTCGCGTACCCGAAGCGCTTCTTCGACGAGGAGATCGCCAAGGCGGGGGCGGAGCTGGACCGGTGGATGGGGCGGCGCCGCGACTTCTCCCGCGAGACCGGCGTGGTGGACCTGCTCACCCAGCGCACGACGCTGATCATGCTGCGCTCGAACCTCGAACAGCGCCGGGCCGAGGCGGCCACGGACTTCGAGGAGGCGAAGGCGCAGTACCGGCTCATGGGCCAGCTGCGCGAGAACCCCGACGTGGACCAGCCCAGCCTGCTGCAGTCCGCCATGGACGGCACGCTCGACCTGGTCAAGCGGGGGGTGCTGGAGCAGCAGAGCCGCCTGACCCGCCTGCGCGAGCGCTACCGCGACGACTCGCCGGAGGTGATGAACGCGCGGTCCACGCTCGACTCGCTGCGCGTCACGCTGCTGCGCGAGGCCAACGCGCGCTACGCCATCTCCCGCTCGCGGGTGGAGGTCGCCCGCGCCCGGCTGGACGCCGTCCATCGCGAGATCGCCGACGCCGACGGCCGGCTCGCCCGCATGGGCAACCTGGAGGTCCAGTCGTCCGAGATCGACAACCAGATCACCACCTGGAAGACCCGCTACGCCGACCTGACGCAGAGCAGCAGCCAGGCGCTGGTCAACGAGAACACGACGCCGATGATCTCCGTGCTGCTGCTGAACCCGGCCAGCCAGGCGAAGCCGCGGAACGCCCGCGACTACGTCCGGCTGGGCCTCGCGCCCGCCTTCAGCCTGGTCGTGGGCGTCGGCCTGGCCTTCTTCGTGGACGGCCTCGACCTGACGGTGCACACCACCGGGCACGCCGAGGAGGAGACCCGCCTGCCGGTCCTGGCCGCGGTCGGCGAGCGCCGCCGTCGCCGCGGGGCCGCCCCCGGGCGGGACGAGGACGCGGCATGACGCGGCTCTTCGACGCACTCCGCAAGGCGCGCGGCGCCGGCAGCCCGGCGCCGCTGGCCGCCGTGCCCCTGGCGCCGGCGTTCACCGCCCCCGAGGCGCGCCCGGCGCGGCCGGTCCTCGAGCTGCCCGGCGCGTCGATCGAGATCGCCCGCCGCAGCATCGTGCCGCTCTCCCCGGGGAGCGCGCTGCCGACCGACGTGGTCAAGGAGATGGCCGGGCTGCGGGTGCGGCTCGAGGCCATGCTCACCGAGCGCATGCCGCGCGTCGTCATGTTCCTCGCCGCCCAGGGCGGCGAGGGCACCTCGACCGTGGCCGCCCGCTTCGCGCAGTCGCTGGCGGCCGACCCGCGCCTGCGCGTCCTGCTGGTCGACGTGCACACCCGCCGGCCGGCCTACGCGCCGGACGGGCGGCCCCGCTTCGAGGCCGCGGGCCCGCCGGCGCCGGCG
>CAZSQE010000270.1:0-3883 GCA_964608905.1 uncultured bacterium
TTCGACCACAGCGCGGACGTGGAGTTCATCCTCGACCCCGTCAGCGTGACGCGCGGCCGCGCCACGGTGGCGCGCGCCGGAGCGCGGCAGCCGGACGCGGAGGGCGAGCGGGCGATCATCAGCTTCTGAAGCGGAAGGCCATCGCGGTGAAGCGGCCTCGGGTCCTCCTCGGGGCGGGCCGGGCGGCATTGCCGGCCTGCCTGTGCGCGTTGCTCCTCCTCGTGGTCCCGCGCGCCCGGGCCGCCGACGTGGACGCCGTCGCCGCGAAGGCCGGCCACAGCGTGGTGACGATCTTCGCCCAGCGCACCGAGACCCGGCCCGAGCGGCGCACCGGCCGCCCGGTGTCCCGCACCCACACCCGGGTCGGCTCCGGCGTGGCGGTGGCGGAGAACGCGATCGTCACCACCGCGAGCGTCGCACTCGGGGCCGAGCGCATCCTCGTGCGCACCTCGAACGGCCTGCAGGTGGAGGCCCGGCTCGCCGGCCTCGACCTCGTCTTCAACGTCGCCGTGCTCGAGGTGCCCGGCCTGCGGCTGCCCTGGCTGGGCGCGAGCGATACGCCGGCGCGGCTGGGCGACCAGGTGATCGTGCTCGGCACGTCCTACGGCGCGCAGCCCACGCGCTCGGTGGGCACGGTCGAGTACGTCTACCGCGAGCCGCGCACCTCGCTGCTGCAGCTCACCAACATCGTCTTCCCCGGCAACAGCGGGGCGGCCGCACTCGACGCCCACGGGCGGCTGGTCGGCATCGTGCAGGGCGAGATGGGCTCGCCGGACGCCGGGACGGCGACCTCGCCGGGCGGGCGTCGGCCGAGCGGGATGAGCTTCGTCATGCCCATCGGGCAGCTGCGGCCGGTCTACGAGAGCCTGCGGCGCACGGGCCGCATGCCGCACGGATTCCTCGGCGTGAGCACCTCCGCCGAAGTGGTGCGCAGCGAGGTGGATGGTGCGAGCATCGGGCTGGGGGCGCGGGTGGAGAGCGTGCGGCCGGACGGCCCGGCGGCGCGGGCCGGGCTGCGCCGGGGGGACCTGGTCGTCGCCTTCGACGACGAGCGGGTGGAGTACCCGGAGCAGCTCGCACGCTGGGTGTCCGAGACCCGGCCGGGGACGGCCGTGCGGCTGGTGTGGGTCCGCGACGAGGTGCAGCGCGAGGGCACGGCCCGGCTGGGCGAGTCCACCGATCCCGTGCCCTGGTGGGCGCTGCCGCGGACGGAGCCGCGCTCCGGGCGCGGGCCCGCGCGCGCGGGATCCCCGGCCGCCCCGGTCGCCGGGGGCGGCGCGGCCGGCTCCGACAGCGCCCGGCGCTGACCGCCGCCCGGCGCTCCACGGGGCTCCACGGTGGCGGGCCCGCCGGGTATTGACGCCCCGGGTGGGCCATGCTAGCTTGCCGCGCCTGATTTCCGGACGCCCGGTGCGCTCCGCGCTGCGCGCGGCCGGTGCCGAGGAATGAGGTCGTTCGGCACACTTGCTTGAGCTCCCGGGCCGCCGTCGGGGCGGCCAGGGGATTCGGCCCGGCTGGCCACGGACTGGCACCGCGCGGGCCCGTGGGAGTCCTCGTCCGTGAAGACGACCAACTCCAAGCGCGGCAAACAGGTAAGGACCTCCCCGCCGGCGCGGGACAAAGCCGTGAAGCCGGCCTCCGCGGAGACCGATAACCCTCAGGGTGCCATGCTCGGCGTGGGGGGGCTGGCGGAGATTCGCCAGCTCATCCGCCTCGTGCAGCGCACCGGGATCGGCGAGCTCGAAGTCAGCTCGGGTCAGCGGACGGTGCGCATCGCCGCCCAGGCCCACCTCGCGGTGGGGTTGGGGCCGGCGCTGCCGGTGGCGCTTCCCGCCCCGGCGCCGGAACGACCGGCACCGGCCGCGGAGGCCGCCCCGCCCGCCCCGAAGCCGGCCGAGGACTTCGCCGTCATCGCGTCTCCGATGGTCGGGACCTTCTACCGGGCCCCGGCGCCGGACGCGGATCCGTTCGTCGAAGTGGGCGACCTGGTCGAGGTGGGGCAGACGGTCTGCATCATCGAGGCCATGAAGCTCATGAACGAGATCGAATCCGACTTCCGGGGCCGGGTGGTGAAGATCCTGGTCGAGAACGCCCAGCCGGTCGAGTTCGGGCAGAAGCTGTTCCTGATCGAGCCCGCGTGAGCCCGGACCGGGCGCACGAGGGAAGCCGTCCATGAACATCCGCGCGGTGCTCGACAAGATGATCGCGGCCCACGCCAGCGATCTCCACCTGAAGGCAGGCACCCCGCCGGTCGTCCGCGTCGACGGCGTGCTCTACACCCTCGACGAGCCGGCCCCCACGGCGCCGGAGCTGCGGGACGCGGTGGACCAGCTGCTCAACGACGAGCAGCGGCTCTACTTCTCGACCCACAGCGAGATCGACTTCGCCTTCGGCGTCTCCGGCCTCGCCCGCTTCCGCGCCAACTGCTTCATGCAGCGCGGCACGCCGGCGATGGCGCTGCGGCACGTGCCGGTCGAGGTCCCCAGCATCGAGGACCTGATGCTGCCGCCGGTGGTGCGCGAGCTGGCCTTCTCGCCGCGCGGGCTGGTGCTGGTCACCGGCCGCACCGGCTCGGGCAAGTCCACGACGCTGGCGGCGATGATCGACGCCATCAACCGGGTCACGACGCGCAACGTCATCACCATCGAGGACCCGATCGAGTTCCTGCACCGCGACCGGCTGTCCTTCATCCACCAGCGCGAGGTGGGCCTCGACACCCGCTCGTTCCACGACGGCCTCAAGTACGTGCTGCGCCAGGACCCCGACATCATCCTGGTGGGCGAGATCCGCGACCTCGACACCATGTCCACCACGCTCATGGCGGCGGACACCGGCCACCTCGTGCTCTCGACGCTGCACACCACCGACGTGGTGCAGACGCTGCAGCGCATCATCTCGTTCTACCCGCCGCACCAGCACGACGAGCTGCGCCTGTCCATGGCCTCGAACCTGCGCGCGGTGATCTCGCAGCGGCTGGTGCCGCGGCGCGACGGCGCCGGCCGCGTGCCGGCGGTCGAGGTCATGGTCAGCACGCCGACGGTGCGCGAGTACATCATGAGCCCCGAGCGGACGCCGCTGCTGCACCAGGTGGTCGGCGAGGGCATGACCCAGTACGGCATGCAGACGTTCGACCAGTCGATCATGACCCTGCTGCGCGAGGGCTTCATCAGCGAGGACGACGCCCTCAAGAACGCGAACAACCCGAACGAGCTGGCGCTCAAGCTCAAGGGCATCGACGCGTCCTCGGACCGCACCTGGCAGGCGCTGCAGGGGGCGATGCCCGCGGGCGAGCCGCTGCCCGTGGGCGAGCCCGCCGCGCCGGGCGGGCCGGCCGGGGGCGGCGGCCCGCGGCGCGTCACGCCCGTCCCAACCGACGAGGGATTCCTGAACTGATGTTCCGCAAGGTGCTGGTGGCGAACCGGGGGGAGATCGCGCTGCGCGTCATCCGCGCCTGCCGCGAGCTGAACGTCTCGACCGTGGCGGTGTTCAGCGAGGCCGACCGCGACAGCCTGCACGTGCGGCTGGCCGACGAGTCGGTGTGCATCGGGCCGCCCCAGCCCGTGCAGTCCTACAACCACGTCGCCCGCATCATCTCGGCCGCCGAGATCGCCGGCGCCGAGGCGATCCACCCCGGCTACGGCTTCCTCGCCGAGAACGCGCACTTCGCCGAGGTCTGCGAGTCCTGCGGCTTCGTCTTCATCGGCCCGACCCCCGGGATGATCCGGAGCATGGGCGACAAGGTCGAGGCGCGGCGCACCATGCAGGCGGCCGGGCTGCCGGTGGTCCCGGGCAGCGAGGGCGCGGTCGCGGGCGTGGACGAGGCGGTGGAGCTGGCGCGCGGCATCGGCTTCCCGGTCATCATCAAGGCGGCGGCGGGCGGGGG
>CAZSQE010000271.1:0-3861 GCA_964608905.1 uncultured bacterium
GGCGGCGCAGCCCCGCCGCGCGCGCCCACCCCACCGCGGCCGCGACGCGCTCCGCCGTGTGGATGCGGCCCAGCCGCGCCAGCTCGTCCGCGTGGGCACTCTGCATCCCGAGCGAGAGACGGCCCACGCCGGCCGCCCGCCAGGCCGCCAGCCGCTCCGGCGTCACCGACTCGGGGTTCGCCTCGAGCGTCACCTCGGCGTCCGCGGCCACGGCGAACGAGCCGCGCAGCGCGGCGGACAGGCGCGCGACCTGCGCCGGCGCCAGCGTCGAGGGGGTGCCGCCGCCGAGGTAGACCGGGCTGAAGACGAGACCGGCCGCCACCGGGGCGCGCCGGGCCGCCTCGCGCTCGATCCCCGCCAGCCAGCGCTCCGCCGCGGCCGCGTCGTACACGCCGCTGGCGAAGTCGCAGTAGGCGCAGCGGGCCGCGCAGAACGGCACGTGCACGTAGAGCCCGGCCCGCGCGCCGGCGCGCGCCGCCGCCCCCGGCCCCTCGCGCGCCGCCGACGGGACGTCCACGAGGCCGCCTAGCGCAGGATCCTCAGGAGCCGGTTCCACCGCGGCATGAACCGCTCCGGGTCCCACGACCAGTAGATGAACATCGCCCGGCCCTTCACGTAGTCCATCGGCACGGTGCCCCAGAAGCGGCTGTCGTGGGAGTTCTCGCGGTTGTCGCCCATCATGAAGAGTCGGCCCGGCGGCACCCGGTACGGCCCGAAGTTGTCGCGGCACTGCCGCAGCGTGAAGTCGCCGGGGAACGGCGGGGCGTTCTCGCTGCAGGACAGCACGCGCGGGTCGGTGTGCACGACGAAGCGGTCGGCCGCGACCGCGGGCATCCCGTCCACGTACACCACCTTGTCGCGGATCTCGACCGTCTGCCCCCCGCCGGCGACGCAGCGCTTGATGAAGTCCTGGCGCGGGTTCTCGGGGAACTGGAAGACGATGATGTCGCCGCTGCGCGGGGCGCGCAGGCCCGGCAGCCGCGTGTGGGTGAACGGGATCTTGGGCCCGTACTCGAACCGGTTCACGAACAGCATGTCCCCGACCAGCAGGGTCGGGACCATGGACTCCGACGGGATGCGGAAGGCCTGGATGACGAAGGCCCGCAGCACCAGCACCAGGACCACGGCCCACAGGATGGCCTCGACGTACTCCCGGACGATGGACCGCTTCTTGACCGCCATGCCCCCTCCTAGCGTTCGACCTTGAGCACCGCGAGGAACGCCTCCTGGGGCACCTCGACCGTGCCTATCTGCTTCATACGGCGCTTGCCTTCCTTCTGTTTCTCGAGCAGCTTGCGCTTGCGCGTGATGTCACCGCCGTAACATTTCGCGGTCACGTTCTTGCGGAGCGCCCCCACCGTCTCGCGGGCGATCACCTTGCCGCCCAGCGCCGCCTGGATGGCCACCTGGAACATCTGCCGCGGGATGAGCTCCTTGAGCTTGGCGCAGAGGTCCCGCCCCCACTCGTAGGCCTTGTCCCGGTGCACGATGGCCGACAGCGCGTCCACGCGGTCGCCGTTCAGCAGCACGTCGAGCTTGACCACGTCGCCCTCGTGCCAGCCCTCGAACTCGTAGTCGAGCGAGGCGTAACCGCGCGAGACGCTCTTGAGCCGGTCGTAGAAGTCCAGCACGATCTCGGCCAGCGGCAGGCGGTAGGCGACGCGCGCCCGCTGCTCCTCCAGGTAGTCGAGGCTGACGAAGACGCCGCGCCGGTCCTGGCACAGCTTCATCACCGGGCCGAGGTACTCGGCCGGGGTGAGCACGTGCGAGAGCACGTAGGGCTCCTCGATTAGGGCGATGTCGCCGGCCGGCGGCATCTGGCTGGGGTTGTCCACGGTGACGACCTCGCCGCTCTCGAGCAGCACGTGGTATTCGACGCTCGGGGTGGTGGCGATGAGGTCGAGCTGGAACTCGCGCCGCAGCCGCTCCTGCACGATCTCCATGTGCAACAGGCCGAGGAAGCCGCAGCGGAAGCCGAAGCCGAGCGCCACCGAGGTCTCCGGCTCCCACACCAGGGCCGCGTCGTTGAGGGTGAACTTGGCCAGCGCGTCCTTGAGCGACTCGTACTGCTCGGGCTCGATCGGGTAGAGCCCCGAGAAGACCATCGACTTCACGTCGCGGAAGCCGGGCAGCGGCTCGAGGTCGGCCGCGTCCGCCGCGCCCACCGTGTCGCCGACGCGGGCGTCGGCCACCGTCTTCACCCCGGCGACGATGTAGCCGACGTCGCCGGCGCCGAGCGCCTCGGCCGGCTCGAGCTTGAGGCGCAGCCGCCCCACCTCGGTCACCTCGTGCCGCTTGCCGGAGGAGAGGAAGCGGATGGCGTCCCCGGCGCGCACCTGCCCGTCCACCACCCGCACCAGCGCCACCACGCCGCGGTACTGGTCGAAGCGCGAGTCGAAGATGAGCGCCCGCAGCGGCCCGTCGGGCTCGCCGTCCGGCGGCGGGATGTCGTGGATGACCTGCTCGAGCAGCTCGGCCACGCCGGCCCCGGTCTTGGCGCTGATGCGCGCCACGTGCTCGGCGGCCAGCCCGGTGGCGTGCTCGATCTCGATGGCCACGTCGTCGGGGCGCGCCGCCGGCAGGTCCACCTTGTTGATGGCCGCGGTCAGCGTCAGGCCCTGCTGGCGCGCCAGCAGGTAGTTCGACAGGGTCTGCGCCTCGATGCCCTGCGAGGCGTCCACCACCAGGATGGCCCCCTCGCAGGCCGCCAGGCTGCGCGAGACCTCGTAGGTGAAGTCCACGTGGCCCGGGGTGTCGATGAGGTTCAGCTCGTAGGTCGCGCCGTCGCGCGCGGTGTACACCATGGCGATGGCGTGGGACTTGATGGTGATGCCCTTCTCCCGCTCGAGGTCCATGTCGTCGAGGACCTGCGCCTTCATCTGCTGCGGCGTGAGCGTGTGCGTCAGCTCGAGCAGGCGGTCGGCCAGCGTGCTCTTGCCGTGGTCGATGTGGGCGATGATGCAGAAGTTGCGGATGTGGCTCAGCCGGGGGTCGCTCAAAACGCCCACCCCACCGCGAGCCGCGCGCCGCCGGCGCCGGGCGTGCCGCCGGGCAGCGCCGGGTCGAACTCGAACTCGAGCTTGAAGTCGCGGAAGTGCGCGTCCACGAACGCGTCGGCCAGGGCGTAGACCAGCACCCCCCCCAGCAGCCACTCGCGCGAGGTCAGCCGGTCGAGCCGGTCGTTGTAGGCCTGCACGGCGGCGTTGTAGGTGGCCTCGTCCGCCTCCACCCGCGCGCGCTCCGCCACGGTCCGCAGACCGTCCAGCGAGTCGTTGTCCCGCACGATGCCCACGATCAGCGCGACCTCCCCGCCCCCGAGCAGCAGCGCCTTCAGCCAGGAGCCGTTGTGCAACTGCCCCCAGCCCGGCACGAGCAGGGAGCGCATCATCACCCAGCGGGGAGCGTCGAAGCGCCCCCGGTGGAACCTCAGCCGCGTGCTGTCCATCGGCGCGATGCAATATTCCCGCGCGCGCGAACTTGGCGAAAAGATTCTCGCAAGCGATAAAGGCGCCGAACTTGCCCTTATTTACCTCGCCTGCGATGCAATGGGCAGGGAAGATTTCAAGGCCGCGATCGACTACACCGCACGGTTGCCCGAAGACGGCTTCGGCCAGTATACCAAGCCGCTGCTGACCGCCTGGGCCATGGCAGGCAGCGGCGACCGCAAAAAGGCGGCCGCGCTGTTGCTGAAAAAGGCCGACAAGGCCGACCCGACCTATAACATCCATGCCGGCCTGATGGCCGAACTGGCGAAAGACGACGCAGGCGCGCGCAAGCATTACAAGCAGGCGATGGAAAGCGGCCTCACGCTCCACACCGCCGTCATCGCCGCCAATTATTTCCAGCGCCACAAGTCGCCCG
>CAZSQE010000272.1:0-3844 GCA_964608905.1 uncultured bacterium
GTGCTAGCCTGCCGGCGGCCCCACGGGCACCGTCCCACCGTCCGCGACCCAGGAGGTCCCATGCGTCTCGCGTCCCTCGTCCTCGCGCTCGCCGTCGTGCTCGGCACGGCGCCGGCCCGGGCCCAGGACTACCCGCCCACGAAGCTGCTCCGCTTCCCCGACATCCACGGCGACGCCGTCGTCTTCTCCTACGGCGGCGACCTGTGGCGCGCCAGCGCCGCCGGCGGCACGGCGTCGCGCCTGACCGCCCACCCCGGCGTCGAGCTGTTCGGCCGGTTCTCGCCCGACGGCCGCTGGATCGCCTTCACCGGGCAGTACGACGGCGACGAGCAGGTCTACGTCATCCCGGCGGCGGGCGGCGAGCCGCGCCAGCTCACCTTCTACCCGGCGCGCGGTCCGCTCACGCCGCGCAACGGCTACGACAACCAGGTCATGGGCTGGACGCCCGACGGCAGGGCCGTGCTGGTGCGCTCGTTCATGGACGCCGACGGCGGCCGCACCGAGAGCGCGCTCTACACCGTGCCGCTCGAGGGCGGGCTGCCGGTGATGCTGCCCATGCCCACCGCCGGCGCCGGCGACCTCTCGCCCGACGGCAGGCGCATCGTCTACTCGCCGCTCTTCCGCGACTTCCGCACCTGGAAGCGCTACCAGGGCGGCTGGGCGCAGGACCTCTACGTCTTCGACCTCGCCCGCCACACGCTCGAGCCGGTGGCGCCCAGCGTGCGCACCGAGCGCGACCCGATGTGGATCGGCGACGCCGTCTACTTCGTCTCCGACCGCACCGGCACGCTGAACCTCTACCGCTGCGACCTGGCGACGAAGCAGGTCGAGCCGCTGACGAACAGCACGACGTGGGACGTGCGCTGGGCCAGCAGCGACAACCGCGGCCGCATCGTCTACGAGCTGGACGGCGAGCTGGAGGTCTACGACACGGCCGCGCGGCAGGCGAAGCGCCTGTCCATCCACGTGCCCGACGACGGCCTCGACCGCCGGCCGTCGCGCTACCCGGTGGCGAAGTGGATCGAGGGCTTCGAGCTGTCGCCGAAGGGCGAGCGGGCCCTGTTCGTCGCGCGCGGCGACGTCTTCACCGCGCCCATCGAGAAGGGCGCGACCCGCAACCTGACCAACTCCTCCGGCGCGCACGAGAAGCACGCGCGCTGGTCGCCCGACGGCCGCCGCATCGCCTACGTCTCCGACCGCACGGGGGAGGAGCAGCTCTGGCTCGAGGACCAGGACGGCGGCGGCGCGCCGGAGCCGCTGACGACCGCCTTCCGGGCGCAGTTGATGGCCCCGGCGTGGTCGCCGGACGGCAGGCGCATCGCCGTCGCCGACAAGGACGGCAAGGTGCACGTCGTCACGCTCGCCGACCGGCGGGTCGTCGAGGTGGCCGACGACGCCTACGCGCGCGTCACCGACTACGCCTGGGCGCCGGACGGCGGTCACCTCGCCTTCAGCCTGCGCGAGGCCAGCGGCCACTCGGCGCTGTGGATCTGGTCGGCGGCCGACGGCAGGACGCGCCGCGTCACCGACGGCTTCTTCGACGTGGACACGCCGGCCTGGGACCCGGCCGGGAAGTACCTGTACGTGCTCTCGCGCCGCGAGTTCGCGCCGCAGATCTCCGACCTCGAGTGGAACTACGCCGGCAACCGCAGCACCGGCGTCTTCGCCTTCGCGCTGCGCAAGGACCTGCCCTCGCCGTTCCCGCCGCAGAGCGACGAGGTGGCGCTCGGCGAGGCGAAGCCGGCGGCGGAGAAGGCCGCGGCGGGCAAGGACAAGCCGGCGGCCAAGCCCGCGGCGGCGCCGGTCCTCATCGACTTCGACGGGCTGGCGGCACGCGGCGTGCGCGTGCCGGTCGAGTCCGACAACATCACCGGGCTGGCGGTCACCGCCGAGTACCTCGTCTACTCGACCGCCGGCGCGCCCTTCAACGGGCGCGCCAGCTACGAGAAGCCGAAGCTGCGCCTGTTCGACCTCAAGAAGCGCGAGAGCAGCGTGCTGGTCGAGGACGCCGGCGGCTGGGCGCTGTCGGGGGACGGGGCCAGGGTGCTGGTGCGCGCCGGCGGCAACTACGAGCTGTGGGACGTGAAGGCCAAGGGCGCGGAGAAGAAGACGGTCTCCACCGCGCAGCTGGCGGTGGACCGCGTGCCGGCCGAGGAGTGGCGCGAGATCTTCGACGAGGTGTGGCGGCGCTACCGGGACTACTTCTACGTGCGCAACCTGCACGGCTACGACTGGCAGGCCATCGGCGACCGCTACCGCACGCTGCTGCCGTGGGTCGCGCACCGCTCGGACCTCAACTACGTGCTGGGCGAGATGGTCTCCGAGCTGAACATCGGGCACACCTACATCGAGGGCGGCGACTTCCAGCTGCCCGAGCGCCGCAAGGTCGGCCTGCCCGGGGCGCGGTTCGCCCTGGATCCGGCGTCGGGCCGCTACCGCATCGCGGCCATCTTCGCCGGCCAGAACGAGGAGCCCCGCTACCGCTCTCCGCTCACCGAGCCGGGCGTGGACGCCCGCGTCGGCGACTACGTGCTGGCGGTGGACGGCGTCGAGCTGAAGGCGCCGGAGAACCCGTACCGGCTGCTGCGCGACCGCACCGACCCGGTCACCCTGACGCTGAACTCGCGGCCGACGCTCGAGGGCGCGCGCCGGGTCACCTACACGCCCATCTTCGACGAGAGCAACCTGCTCTACCTCGGCTGGGTCGAGGGCAACCGCCGCGCCGTGGCGGAGGCCAGCGGCGGCCGCGTCGGCTACCTGCACATCCCCGACATGGGCCCGGCCGGGGCCTACGAGTTCATCAAGTACTTCTATCCCCAGGTCCGCCTGGAGGGCCTGGTGGTGGACGCCCGCTCGAACGGCGGCGGCAACATCTCGCAGTGGGTCATCGAGCGGCTCGACAACCGGCTGCTGGGGACGCGCTTCGGCAACGCCGGCGACTTCCCCGCGACCTATCCCGCCACCTGCTTCCATGGGCACATGGCATGCCTGCTGAACGAGACTTCGGCCTCGGACGGCGACATCTTCCCGCACCGCTTCCGCAAGGCCGGGCTCGGGCCGCTCGTCGGCAAGCGCTCCTGGGGCGGCGTGGTCGGCATCAACAACACCGGCCCGCTGCTCGACGGCGGCACGGTGTTCGTGCCGACCAACGCAACGAACGACGTGGACGGCAGCTACGTGATCGAGGGGGAGGGCGTGACGCCCGACATCGAGGTCGAGAACGACCCCGCCTCGGTCATCGCCGGGAAGGACCCGCAGCTCGAGCGGGCCGTCGCCGAGGTGCTGGCGGCGATGGCGCGGGAGCCGCGGAAGCTCCCGTCGCGGCCGCCGGACCCGGTGAAGACGAAGTAGCGGCGGCTCGGCGCGTGCGGGGGCGGTCCCACGGGGCCGCCCCCGCCGACGTGTCCACCCGGCTCGCCGGCGCACCGCCGGGGCGGGCGGAAACGGCAAGATCGCGCTTGGTGTGCCCCGCCGGCGGGCGTACGCTTTCCCTGCAGGGATCGCGCGGCACCGACGTCCCCCGGTCGGCCCGCTCGACGTACGCCCGGAGGCGCGACATGCGACGCGATGGTCCGTTCCTCTGCGCCGCGGCCCTGGCCGCGGCCCTCACCGCCCTGCTCGTCCCGCCCCTGTCCGCCGACGTCCTGACACGCTTCGCCGTGCCGGGCGCCGGCTACCTCGGCCTGGCGAGCGAAGGCCACCGGCTCTCGGGCGCGCTCGGCCAGTCCGGCATCGGCCGCTGCACGAGCGAGAGCTACGCGCTGACCGCCGGCTTCTGGTGCGTGCCTGGCGTGTCGGGCCCGACGGACGCCGGGCCCGACACGCCAGGCACGCACCAGAAGCC
>CAZSQE010000273.1:0-3834 GCA_964608905.1 uncultured bacterium
TCGGCGGCAAGGTGGTGGCGGACCTCATCCCCATCAAGGGCTTGGCCGCGCTGGCGCTGGCCCAGCACCTCCACCGCGCCGGGCGCGGGCGCGCCGCCGCCCCGGCCGCGGCCGTCGCGGCGGCCGAGTTCCAGGACCGCATCCGGCGGCTCGACGCGCAGAGCCAGAAGCTCGAGCAGGAGAACCGCTCGAAGAACGACCAGCTCGAGGCACTGGCGGCGGAGATCGAGCAGCTCGACAAGAACTCGACCCAGTACCAGCAGGAGCTGGAGGGGGTGAAGGAGCAGCTCTACGCGCTCGAGGAGCAGTCGGCGGCGGCCACCCAGCACCTGACCAGCGCCTACTCCGAGCTGAGCGACTCGCAGACGCGCGCCACCGAGCTGCAGCGCACCGTCGGCTTCATGAAGGACGTCTTCCAGGTCCTCACGCAGGAGCACGACCAGGCCGCGCTGCCGACCACGCTGGTGCAGTGGATGTGCGAGAGCTTCCGGATCGAGCGCTGCAGCCTGATGCTGCTCGACTCGCCCAGGGAGACGCTCTCGATCGCCGCCCAGCAGGGCATCGACCCCGGCGTGGCCGGCAAGGTGAAGGTGCGCGTCGGCCAGGGCATCTCCGGCTGGGTGGCGCGCAACCGCAAGCCGCTGTTCGTGCGGGTGCGCGAGGACTCCGACACGCCGCCGCACACCGACCAGGACGCCTACAACTCGGACTCCTTCATCTGCGTGCCGCTCACCTACCGGGACCGGACCTGCGGCGTGCTCAACCTGAGCAACAAGCGCGACGGCGAGGTGTTCGACGAGTTCGACCTCGACCGCGCCGTGCTGGTCGGCTCGATCATCGCCATGACGCTGGGGAGCCAGGAGATGGTGCGGAAGGCCGCCAACGCGACCTGGGCATAGGCCGGAGTCCCGGGACCGGGACGAAGGACGACGGCCCGGCACCTTCCTGGTGCCGGGCCGCGTCGTTCGGGACGGCCGATGTGGGCCTGAGTCCTTTCCCTAGGGTGCCTTCCGCCCCGCGATCACCACCGCTTCGAGCACGTTCAGCTCGACACTGCCGTTGAGCGCCTCGCCGCTCTCCGGGCCGCGCCCCGAGCTGGTGACGCTGATGCGCATCATCCGCTGCACGAACAGCTCCGCCAGCCGCCGGTCACCGGCCACGGTGACGCTCACCGTGTCGGTCACGCCGGGCTGGAGCTGCACCACCCGCTGCAGCACCGGCGCGGTCTCCAGCGGGTGGGTGTCCTCGGCGCTGGCGTAGAACCGCAGCGTGTCGACGCCCGTGCCGGTCGAGTCGCGGACGATCACGCCGAGGGTGAGCTCGACCGACTGGACCTCGGCGACGCCGCTCATGCCGTCCACCAGGTTGATGGTCTCGTCGTCCACCAGGGCCTGCTCGCCGGTGGCGAGCCCGCCCGGCGCCGGCGGGATGGGCCCGAACCAGGCCGACCGCATCACCGGGTCCACGTAGCTGAGGACGTCCACGCGGAGCACGAGGTTGTGGTCGCCGCAGCCGGCCAGCAGGAGCGCGGACAGCGCGGCGAGGATGCCGGAACGCGTGCGCATGGCGCCTCCCTCCTAACGGTAGAGCGCGAGTCCGGCCCCGAGCTCGAGGCCGCGTTCGCGCGTGAGGTTGCGGCTGTGGCTGCCGACGGCGAGGTCCAGCCCGACGGGGCCGAGCCGCAGGCCCGTTCCGCCCGCGACCTGGACCTGCTCGTTCGCGTCGAGGAACGCCCCGGCCCGCAGTGCCACGAGCGGGTTGAGCCAGGCCTCACCGCCGAGGTGCCCGGTGGTCGAGTTCACGCCGCGGACGACGTCGGCGGCAAGGAGGAGGCGCCCGAGCCGCATCGCCGCGTTGGCCACGGCGGTCGTCGGCACGGTGCTGCTCACCGGCTTGTCCTCGCGGACCGTCACGTGGTCGTAGTCGCCGGTCTCGGGATCGCGGAAGCCGACGCTCTCGCGCACGCGCCAGTCGTAGCGCGTGCCGATGTCGTTGACGCCCAGCCCGACCTCGAACCCCGCGCCCACCCACACTGCGCCGAGATCGAGGCCGCGTCCGAGGCCGCCGCCGTCGGGCCCGGCGGTCTCGTAGTGACCGACGTAGCCGACGTCCACCGGGTCCGCGCCGAACAAGGTGTCCTCGGTGGTGAACGAGACGGCGTTGTCGGCGCGGCCGTAGGCCATGCCGCGCATCAGCTTCACGCGCGCACCGGCGTAGAGCCCCATGCCCGCACCGCGCGGGTCGCCCACCTGCATCAGCGGGCCGGCCCAGCCGAGGTGCGCGCCGAGGGCGGCCATGCCGCTGCCACCGTCGAGCATCTCGTGGCGGGTGTTCGGGCGGAACTCGGTCCCGTCCATGGCGTCGAGCAGGGCGTCGTTCAGGGTCAGCTCGTTCTGGTAGAAGACCTGCGGCGCCGCGGCGACGAAGAAGCGGAGCACGCCGAAGCCGAGCGCCGGGCCGTTCACCACCGCGCCCTGCCGGCTGCCGTCCGCGGGGAAGACCGAGCGGATCTCGCCCAGGTCCATCGAGAGGCGGTCCTTGCCGATCACGACGGTGATGTCGTTGCCGGGCGTGGCCGGCTCGATCAACTGCAGGTTCCAGGGCGGGTTGTAGAGCAGGTTGGCCAACTCGTAGACGTTGAAGTCGGGATCGTCGGGATCCAGCTCCGGCGGGTCCGCCAGCACCGGGATGAGCCCGATGGGCAGCGGCAACGCCCAGCCGCCCTGCGCCTCGCGCGGCACGGCCCGGTAGGCCACGTTGGCGCCGTCGCTGCCCGGGCCACCGCCGGCCAGAACCACGCCGCCCATGGCCATGCGCCTTGCGCTGAAGGTCTGGGCATCGGCTGCCCCGGAGGCCGCCGCGACGGCCAGCAAGGATGCCAGCAAGATGCGACAGGACATGTGGTTGGGCTCCTTGTCGTGAAGGTCCGCGGGGCCGGTTCCGGGATGGGAACGCGCTCCGTCAGCGCAAGGAGCGGGCCAGAATCCCCACGGATGGGCCCGGTCCGGCGTCCGGGTCGTCGCCGCGCCCCCGGGCGCGGGATCAGTGGCGGCCGAAGTACTCCTGCAGCGCCTGCCGGTGCGCGGCGAAGGCGATGGCGCGCGGCAGCCGGGTGGGCGCGCACCACCTCGTCCGGATCGCGTCGTCGCCCGCGCGCAGGCGGCCGCCCTCGCGCCGCGCCGTGTAGAGGATGAGCACCGCGCGGGAGCGCGGGTCGTCGAGGCCGGCGTAGACGCCGAAGAGCCCGGTGAGCCGCACGACGAGGCCGGTCTCCTCCTCCATCTCGCGCACCGCGCAGTGCTCCGGCGTCTCGCCGTACTCCATGAAGCCGGCCGGCAGGCACCACGCGCCGGCGCGCGGCGCGTAGCGGCGCTTCACCATGAGCACGCTTCCCTGCTGCTCGAGGATGACGCCCGCGGCCGGGACCGGGTTGCGGTAGTGCACCCAGCCGCACAGCGGGCAGACCGGGCGGCGCGTGCCGTGGTCGTCCAACTTCTCGAGCGACGTGGCGCAGCGCGGGCAGTAGCGGAAGGGCATGCGCGAGGGCATGAGCCGCACAGTAGGCGCGGCCCGGGCGGCGCGCAACCGCGCCGCCCGCGGCCCCCGGGGCTACTCCGACGCCGGGACCGGCGCCTCCGACGCGGACGGATCGGGTGCCGGCACCGTGCGCACCCGCCAGGCGCCCTCGGCCGCCAGCAGCGCGAACGCCGCCAGGTAGAGCAGCGCCCCGCCCAGCAGCGCCACGCGGAAGCCGAACGCCATGGCGACCGCCACGACCAGCGTGGCGCCCAGCACCGAGCCCACCCCGTTCACGGCGAAGCCCCAGTCCACGAG
>CAZSQE010000274.1:0-3820 GCA_964608905.1 uncultured bacterium
GCCCCGGGTCGGGCGCGTGTAAACGACCCGCGGATCGCGGCACCCGCAAACCTCGCGGGCGAGGCCGCGCTCGCCCCGGTTGACCTTCTCGCTGAACCGCGTCCGCGCCGGCTCGCCGGCCGGCGCGGTTCCGTCGCCGCCTTCACCCGCATCCGCGCTCATCATGTTCCGGCTCCCACCGCCTGTGAGAACTTCGTCCGCCTCACTTCCCTCGCCGGCCTGGCCGTCATCTCTGGCGTCGCGCAGCCCGGCATCGACGCGGCCGCGCGCAGCCGACCAGACAATCGAACCAGTGATTGTCGGGTCAAGTAGGGCGGTTGCAACGGGGTTCCGGTCGCGTTTCCGGTGCGCGAAGTGTTTACCGCCGCGCGGGAAACGCCTCCTTTTTTCTTTTCAGGGGCCCGTCACAATCGGGGCCATGCCCAGCACCGCAGAACTCCAGGCCGCACAGGACGAGGTCTTCGCCACGATGCGGATCCTCGGCGCCAGCCCGGACGGTACCGTCGTCAACGTCGGCGGCCGCGGCTACACGCTGAAGAACCTCGGCGAACTCCAGCAGCAGTACGACTGGCTCGGACGAAAGATCGCCGACGCGGCCCGGTCCGCGGCCGCCGCCTCCGGCGGAGGGGCGGGAGTGGCGGAGTTTGGAGGACCGGCATGAAGACCGACCGTGGGCTATGGGCTATAGGCCGTGGGTACAGCCAGAGGCGCCAGCGGTTGCGCCCACAGCCTATAGCCTCCAGCCCAAAGCCCAGGTGTGCCACATGAACCTGCTCGACCGAGCCATCCTCGCCGTCGCTCCCGTCTGGGGCGCACGCCGCGCGGAAGCGCGGCTCAACGCCTCCGCACTCGCCGTCCGCCGGCAACTGGTCGAGGACGTCGGACGCGGGGCGCAGGGGCGCTACTACGACGGCGCCCGACAGGACCGCACCTCCGCCGACTGGGGCGGCACGAGCGTCTCCGCCGACGGCGCGATCGTCGGCGACGTGGGTATGGTCAACGCCCGTTCCCGAGCGGCCGTCGCCAACGACTGGGCCGCCCGATCCATCGTCGGGGCGTACCGCCGCCATGTCGTCGGCATCGGCATCACGCCCAGAAGCGCCGCCCGAGACCCCCAGAGCGGCGAGGAAACCGAAGCCTTCCGCGCGTTCAACCAGCGGATCGACGCGCTGCACGATTTCTGGGCACACCGACCCTGGCTGTGCGACTTCGAGCGGACGAAGAACCTCTGCGAGATCGACGGACTCGCCGTCTCCGACTTCGCCACCGTCGGGCAGGCCTTCTGCGTCCACTCCTTCATCCCCCGCCGCGGCATGGTCGGCATGACGATCCAGATGTTCGAGGCCGAGCAACTCGACTGGACGATCCTGGTCAACAGCGACAACGGCAACGAGGTCCGCGGCGGCATCGAGATCGACGCCTCCGGCGTCACTGTCGCCTTCTGGGTCCACACCGGCCGGCACCCCATGGATGGCCTCCTCTACTCCGGCCGCGGCGGCAGCCAGAGCCAACGCATCCTCGCCGACCGCGTCTACCACGTGATCCGCCAGGAGCGCGTCCGCCAGTCCCATGGCGTCGGCCAACTCGCGAGCGTGCTGGAGGACATATACCAGCTGAAGGGCTACAAGCAAGCCGAGTCCGTCGGCAAACGGCTGGAGGCCTGCATCGGCCTCCGCACACGCTACGAGCAGTGGTACACGCCTGACGGACAGACCGGCTTCCCCGGCCTGGGCACGGCACAGCCCACCGGCGGCTCCACCACCGACGCGCGCGGCAACGCGAAGCCCCGCTTCGAGCCCGGCATGATCCTCGACGCCGGCTACGGCCGCACGTACGAGACCATCGCGCCCCAGCGGCCCGGCCCGCAATACGACCAGTACGTCAAACGCCAGATCGACCAGATCTCCGCCGGGGCCGGGGCCGACTCCAGCCACGTCTCCCGCAACTTCAACGACGGCACGTACACCAGCCAACGTCAAGGTTCACTGGAACTCGACCGCGAGATGGACCCGATCCAGCAGAACCTCCTCATCGACCAGTGGGCACGCCCGCGGCGGGAGGCGTTCAAGTTGTACGCCGTCCTCCAGGGGCTCGTGAAAGCCCCCGGCATCTTCGAGGACGACGAGTTGATGATGGCGTACCTCTCCGAGGACTGGGCCGGGCCGCCCAAGCCGTGGGTCGATCCCCGAAACCAGGCGACGGCCACGGAGATGGCCCTTCGCAACGGACTCACCGACCTCCGCAAGGAGAAGAACATCCTCGGCGGCGACTGGCGAGACGCCATCCGCCAGCGGGCCAGCGAACAGGAACTCGCCGAGGAAGAGGGCGTCGATCTCCCCTGGCTCACGCCGTCCCAGAACGCCGCCACGGCTCTGACGGGGGCGAAGGAAGACGCGGGGACGCGGAGACGCGGAGACGCGAGGACGGAGGACGACGAGGCCATGGAGGACCCGGCCGACCAGGACCAGGTCCAGCAAAAGGAGGCCGCCCGTGCCTAAGAAAGACGCGGAGAGGGAAGAGGTCCTCGCAGGCCCCGGCGCGAGCGGCATGGTGCTGGGCGCGCACGAGGGCGGGCTGAGGGACCGATTCCGCGGGATCTCCGCGGCGATCGCCGCCGGCCGAAAGCCCGCCGCCGCCGTGGACGCCGTCGGACCGGCCGAGTTCGCCGCCGGCACACCCGCGCCGACCGTCTCGCGAGGCATCGCCGTCATCGACCTCGTCGGGCCGCTCAGCAAGGGGGCCGACCTGTACAACTGGTTTTTCGGCACGCTGACCTACCCGCAACTCGTCGAGCAACTGGAGGCCGCCCGCCGCGATGTCCGCGTCCAGGCCTGCCTCCTCCGCATCGACTCGCCGGGCGGCACTGTGGCGGGCGTGTCGGACCTGTGCGAGGCGATCCTTCGCTTCCGGGCGTCGAAGCCCGTCGTCGCCGCCATCAGCGATCTGGGGGCCTCCTGCGCGTACCAGGCCGCGTCGTGCGCCACGCGAATCTTCGCCGACTCGGACGGCTGGGCCGGCTCGATCGGCGTCTTCGTCGTCATCGAAGACGTCGCCCAGATGTACCAGGACGCCGGCTGGAAGGTCCGCGTCTTCGCCACCTCGAAGGACCCGTACAAGGGGGCCGGCGTGCCCGGCACGGCCATGAAGGACGAACAGGCGGCCGAATACCAGCGGATGGTGGACGAGATGGGCGTTGAGATGATCCGGTCCATCTACGCCGCACGCCCCGCACTCAAAACCAGCGGGCTCAAACTACCCGACGGCCGGGTCTACCTGGGCGCCGACGCACGGGCCAAGGGCCTGATCGACGGAGTCGCCGCGTGGCGGCGGGTCCTGGAAACGATGCAGAGCGGAGACCTGGCCGCGGAGAGGATCGGCAACCCGTGACTGGTAATTCGTTATTGGTAATTGGTAATTGGCAAGCCGTCCCCGAGCGGCCCGGCCCCCCAATTTCCAATTACGAATCCCCAATTACCCTCTTCAGACTTGTTACCGTCGCGCGGTAAACGCCTTCTTTTTTCTTTTCGCGACGCGCGGATAATCGACACCACAACCGGGCAAGGAAGCCCACCAACAACCGAAGGAGCGACGAACATGAATCCCCGCCAACTCACCTACCTGCAAAGCCTCGGCCTCCCCGTCGGGGCTTCCCAGCAACAGACCGACGCCTTCGTCGCCACGCTCGGGGCGAGCCAGGCGAACTTCCTCCAGGCACTCGCCGCGTGGACGGAGGAAGACGCGGGGACGCGGAGACGCGGAGACGCGGAGAGGAGAGACACGGAGACGCGGGGACGCGGAGACGCGGAGACCCCGCCCGCCC
>CAZSQE010000275.1:0-3812 GCA_964608905.1 uncultured bacterium
CGCGGGCCGCGCGCAGGAGCGCCGCGTGCAGCTCCCGCACGTTGCCCCACCACGCTCGCTTCTCCAACTCGGCGATCGCCCCGGCGTCGAGACGCTGCGCCGGGCGCCCGGTGCCACAGGCGAGCTCGGCCAGGAACCGCTCGCCGAGGCCAGCCAGGTCCTCGCGCCGCTCGCGCAACGGCGGCACGCGGACGACGCGCACCTGCGGCTCGCGCCCGGGCGGGCCCGGCGACGGCGGGTCGTGACCACGCTCGCGGCGCCAGCGCTGCAGGGTCGCCGCGGCGAGATGCTTGCCGCTGCCCGGCTCGCCGTGCACGAAGACCGGCGTCGTCTCCGCGGCCGCCATCGTCAGTTCCTCGAGCAGCCGCAGCGACGACGGCGCGCGGGCGCACCACGGCGCCGCGCCGTCGCCGGCGGCCGCGGGGGCCTCGCCCGCCCCGCCGGCGCCCAGCAGCCGCGCCAGCGCCGCCTGCAGCTCGAGCAGGAACTCCCCGCGCCGCGCGTCGAGCACCACGTGCGCGCCGCCGAGGCGCTCGGCGTCCTGCACCAGCGCCCCGCTGTAGTACGAGGAGTACAGGAGCCGCGCGGTGCGCTCGCCCAGCAGCCGCGCCGCCTGCAGCACCATCAGCCCGGTGCCGTCGCGGCCGAGGTCGTAGTCCACCACCGCCGCGTCCCAGCCGCCGGCGGCCAGTGCGCGCAGCGCCTCGTCCGCGGTGCGCGCCGGCACGCACTCGTGCCCATCCGACAGCGCCCGCGTCAGCATCGCGGCGCGGGCCTCGTCGTCCTCCACCAGCAGCAGGCGCGGCTTCATGCGCTCCCCCTCTCCAACGGGAACAGCACCGCGAGCGTCAGGCGCAGCGTCGCGCCACGGCCGCCGGGTGGGTCCTCGACGGCCAGGTCGCTCCGCCACGCGCGCGCCACCTCGCGCGCGTGGCCCAGGCCGAACCCGCCGCCCGGGCGCGAGGAGTGCCCTAGCGCGAACACCGTCTCGCGCGACCCGGGCGGGATGCCCGGGCCGTTATCGGCGACGCGCAGGATCACGTGGCGGCCGTCCGCGGGGTCGAGGCTCACGCTCACGCGCAGCTCGGGGTCGGGCACGCCCTCGAGCGCGGCCAGCGCGTTCTCGAGCAGTTGCCCGACCAGTTCGCGCAGCTCGCCGGCGTCGAACAGCACCGGCACGCCCGCGCCCGCGTCCACGTCGGAGCGCACCGCCACGCCGCGCCGCACCAGCTCGCCCTGCTGGGCCAGCAGTGCGTCCTGCACCGCGCGGTCGGCGCGGCAGGGTCCGCGGCCGGCCACCTCGCGGTACGCGCCGGCGCAGTCGTCGGACAGCGCCCGCATCGCCAGCGCCACGGCGCGCGCGCGCCGCGTCGACTCCACGCCCGGGCCACCGAGCGGCTCGCGCAGCGACTCCTCGAGCCCGCGCAGCGCACGGTCCATGCGCTCGACGCGCTCGCCGTCCACCCGCAGCTTCCCCGCCCGCGCGATGAAGCGCGAGAGCGTGCCCTGCCCGATGCCGAGGAACTGGTCACGCGCGCGCTCGAACGTCTCGAGCGGCGCCGGGGCGTCGGCCACCGCCTCGTGCGCCCAGTTCCACAGCGCGCCGAACGGCCGGACCTCGTCGAAGATGTCGTGGCGCACCTGCCGGTAGTCCACCAGGAAGTCGCGCGAGTCGCGCACCGAGGGGAGCCGGGACCGCCGCCACAGGGTGCCGAGCGCCGTGACGAGCGCGCCGGCCAGCAGCGCCGCCGCCAGCACCGCGACCCAGCGCCGCCCATCGGACCACGGCGGGATCGCGCGCAGATCGAAGATCACGCTGGGCCCCGCGGTGGCGACCAGGCGCACGCGGCCGAGCCCGGCGCGGGCGATGGCCAGCGCGTACGGTGCCTCGCCGGGCGCGGCCAGCGGGTGGCGGATCCGCGGGCGCAGGCGCTCGTCCAGGACGAGGATCTCGCGGTCGGTGCTGGCGACGACCGACTGCGTCCCCTCGGCCCCGAGGTCGGCGACCCCCCAGGCCTCGACGCGGTGCGGCGCGCGGTAGCGCGCCAACTCGTGCAGCTCGCCGTCGAACACGCGCAGCAACCCGTCTTCGCCGCCCACCACGAAGCTCCCGCGCCCCGCGTCGAGCAGGCGCGGGCGGCCCAGGCTGTGCGCGAACTCGCGCCGCGTCACGACCGCGCCGCTCCCCCCGTCGAGCACCGCCAGCGCGCAGGGCTCGGGATTGCGGGCGCGCTCGGTGCGGACGGTCGCGACCACCCGCGCCGAACGGCCCGGTCCCGCCGGCAGCGGCAGGAGATGGACCTTGGCGAACTCCCCGGCCAGAGTCGTCTGCCAGAGCCGGTGCCCCGCGGCGTCCAGCGCCAGCACGCAGGCGTGGGAGTCGTCCGTGCCGTTGACGGCCAGGCCGTTGGCCGGCGAGTTGCCGCCGATCACGAGCCCGGCATGCCCGTCGCCGCGCAGGTCCACCGCGAAGGCGTCCTCCGGCCAGGCCCCCATCGGGAAGGACCAGCGGCGCTCCGTCGTGGCGACATCGTAGAGCGCGACCCCGCGCGGCGGGCCGTACATGTTCACCGTCCAGCAGAGGAGCCCGCGGGCCCCGGGCGGGCCGGGGAGCACCGTCACGGGGTAGAGCCAGCATTGCCCGCCGACCGCGGGCGATGCCGCGCAGTCCCGCAGCGGGCCATAGCGCGTCACGCGCCGGTCGTCGTTCGACAGGACCAGCGCCCAGGCCCCCGCGGAGTCCCAGCTCGCCAGGCAGAGTTCGTCGAGCCCGTCGCCGTCCACGTCCTGCACGCCCGTCAGGTCGATCGGCGGAGAGAAGTTGTGCTGCCACTGCGACCGGGGTTCCTCCCCCACGAACCGGGCCAACACCAGCGCCCGCTGGGCCATCTGCGCGATGTCGTCCACGCCGATGCCGAGCGCGTTGACCGGGAGGGACTTCAAGGTGCTGGAAGCGAGGACCCGCGACTCGAGTTCGAGACGGGGCGGGACACGCAGGGCGACGACGGCCCCGGCGACGAGCACGACAACGGCGACGAGCAGGCCCCAGCGCGACGGCGCGTGGAGCCCGAACCGGAGAGGCGTACCCGGGGGCCGCATGGTCGGACCATGCTACGCCAGGTGCGAAGAGGATGCATCGGGATTCTGCATTCGGGGGCGAAAGGTTCCACCTACCAGTGGGCGGGCTTCTCGATGCGTCGCCCATCCGGCAGAAGGAAGGGGTCCGGAAGCTGACACTGGGCATATCGTTGCTTCCTGACCTTGAAGCAGACATCGACCGCGTTCCTCAGGTCGAAGCTCGACCTTCGGTACGGCAGCGCGCAGAAGAGCTGGATTCCAGGGGCCAGCCGGCGGGCCGTGCGCAGGGCCGGCGCGAGGTCACTGTCGCCCGTCACCAGGAACACGGCGTCGCACTGGTCGAGCCAGAGCAGCTCCAGGAGGCGGACCCCGATGGCGACGTCGGTCTCCTTCTCCTCGTGACGCCGGAACGTCGTCCCGCAGTGGGGACACGAGACGCGCTTCTCCTTGAAGTGTCCGAGCTCCACCGCGACCCCCGTAGCACGCAGACACTCGAGATAGCGCTGGTGCCGCGCGGTCAGGTCGGGTTTGCGCGCTTCGAGGTGCCTGGCGATGGCCGAGAAGTAGTGGACCGACTCGAGGCGGTGGGCAGGTCCCAGGTGCGGGAGGAACGAGGCGCAGAACGCTCGAAGGTCGAGCCAGCGCGTGCTCGCTCCAACAAGATCCCGCTGGGCATCCCGAAGGGAGTGGTAGAGGTTGAATCCGTCGACCACGAATGCGGTGCGGATCAAAGC
>CAZSQE010000276.1:0-3804 GCA_964608905.1 uncultured bacterium
GGCCAGGGCCTCGACCGGCATGATCCCGAAGTCCTCCTCGCCCGGGACGAGCAGCGCGCGCGCGCCGGCGTACACGGCAGCCATGCGGTCGTCGCCCAACCAGCCGGCGAACTCCGTGCCGGCGGGGGCGAGGCCCCGGAGCTGGCCCTCCTGCTGGCCGCTGCCGGCGACGAGCACCGGGCGGCGCAGGCGGGCGCAGGCGACGAGCCCGAGGTCGGCGCGCTTGTAGGGCGCGAACGCGCCGGCCAGCAGGTAGCGCGTGCGCTCCGCGGGGGCGGTGGCGGCGAAGCGCTCGACGTCCACCGGCGGGTGGACCACCTCGGCCTCGCGGCCCCAGTGGCGGCGGATGCGCTCGGCGATGTAGCGCGAGTTGGCGACGAGCGCGTGCGCGCGCGGGTGGGTGGCGACGTCCCAGTCGCGCAGCCGGGCGCAGGTGCGCCGCACGTACCACGAGAGCGGCCAGGGGAAGCGCCCGGGCGGGAAGTACTCGGCCTCGAGGTCCCAGACGTATCGCATCGGCGTGTGCACGTAGCTCAGGTGGAACGCGCCCGGCGGGGGCACGACGCCCTTGGCCACGGCGTGGCTGGTGGAGATCACGGCGTCGCAGGGGGGCAGCCGCAGCGACTCGACGGCGCGCGGGAAGAGCGGCAGGAACCAGCGGTAGCGCGACTCGGCCCCGGGCAGCCGCTGCAGGAACGAGGTCGCGATGGGGTGCGACTCGAGCGCGGGCGAGACGGAGCCGCGCTTCCAGAGCAGCGTGTGGATGGGTGCGCCGGGATGCCGCGCGGCGATGCGCTCGAGCACGCGCTCGCCGCCGCGCATGCCGGTGAGCCAGTCGTGGACGAGGACGACGTTCACCGCGGCTCCGGCGCCGGCCCGCCGTCCGGGGCGGGGGACGGCCCGGGCGCGGCGTCCCAGCCGCGCGCGGCCCAGGCGAGCCCGGCGAGGGTGAAGAGCGGGTAGAGCAGCTCCTCGTCGCCGAAGTTCCACTCGAAGAGACCGTTGACGAGGAAGCCCACGAGCAGCGCGGTCACGCCGAGCCGCACGGCCGCGGCCAGGCCGGAGCGGGGCCTGGGCACGAGCCCGGCGCAGGCGAAGAGCGAGCCGTAGAGCCAGGCGAAGGCGGCGAGACCCGCCAGCCCCATGGTGGCGAGGATCTGCACCGGCACGCTGTGCAGGTGCCCGGCGCGCTCGGTGGCCCCGGGCAGCATGTAGCGGTCGTAGATCTCCTTCATTCCGCCGGTGCCCACGCCGGTGAGCGGGTGGTCGCGGAACATGGCGATGCCGCTGCGCCACATGCAGGTGCGCTGCAGGTTCGTGGGGTGCGAGGGGTCGAAGGCGCTCCAGGCCCGCTCGCGGATGGAGGCCGGCGCCAGCGCGAGCCCGAGCACGAGCAGGGCGGCCAGCGCCGGCAGCCAGCGCGGGCGGGCCAGGCCGAGCAGCGTGGCCAGCGCCACCGCGAGCCCGAGCCAGGCGCTGCGGGTGAACGTGGCGGCCAGGGTCAGGCCCCCGGCCAGCGCGGTGACGAGGGCGAGGCCGCGCCAGCGCCGGGTGCGCTCGAGCGCCAGCACGGCCACGGCGAGCGTGACCCAGAGCACGAGCTGGCCGCCGTAGGTCATGTAGTGGCCGGCGGCGCCGCGCGCGCGGTTCGGCCATGCCGCACCGTGCAGGGCATAGAGGACGAGCCCGAAGGCGGCCGCCAGCGTGGCCGAGACCAGGAGCACGGCGAGCGCCCTGCGGCCCCGCCCGGGCCGGCCGGCGTGCGTGGCGGCCAGCGGCACGAGCAGGGGGAAGAGGGCCTTGGTCAGCCGCGGCAGGCTGGCTTCGCGGTCGAGCGCGAAGGCGGCCGAGAGCGCCAGGGCCGCGGCCCAGGCCAGCGCGGGCCACAGCACCGGGGTCGAGGGCCGGCGCGAGGGCCGGCGGAGCCAGACGGCCAGCGTGAGGGCCGCGCACAGCCCGGCGGCGATGCCCATGGGCGCGATGGACCAGGGCAGTGCGGCCGCGAGCAGGAGGAAGCTCCAGCCGGCCGCGCGCTCGAGGGACGTCTCGCGCTGATCCGGGGTTCCCTCGCGTGCGTCCGGCGGCGTGCCTGCGGTCATGGGGCTCCGGGCCGGCCCGGAGCCCGGCGGGGGAGCCCGCCACGGCCGGAAGGCGCGGTCGCCGCACGCTATCGGAGGCCGTGGGACGTGTCCAGAGCGGTCCCGACTGCCCCGGGCGCTCCCCGGCGGGATGCCGGAGCGGGGTGGAATCCCCCGGCCATCGGCCCGGGAAAGTCTTGGCGGAACGCCCGGGCATTGGGGTAGTATGCGCCGACTTGCGGGCCTTGGACCCCGTGGCCCGTGATTGCATCGAAGGCAGACGGGCTGGTCGCTGGGGGCCGGTCCGCGTTTCTCTTTTCTGTGGTCGCGGCTGCCCCGGGCCCCCGAGGTGGGGGGCTCCCCGACGGTCCGGCATGGAGCCGGTCCCGGTCACGAGGACGATCCATTGAAGGGACTCTTATGAGAAGCCTGGTCACGGGTGGAGCTGGTTTCATCGGGTCTCATCTGTGCGAGCGGCTCCTCGAGCGCGGTCACGAGGTCTGGGCCCTGGACGATCTCTCGACGGGCCGGCTCGAGAACCTGCGGACGTTCGAGCGGCACCCCCGCTTCCGCTTCCTCGAAGGCAACGTGATGGACCAGTCGCTGGTCACCGGCCTGGTGGCCCAGAGCGACCGGGTGTTCCATCTCGCCGCCGCGGTCGGGGTGAAGTACGTGCTCGAGAACCCGCTGCGCTCCCTCATCACGAACATCCGCGGCACCGAGTCGGTGCTGCAGGCCTGCGCCGAGCACGGGCGCCGCGTGGTCGTCTTCTCGAGCAGCGAGGTCTACGGCAAGGGCGTGAGCGTCCCGTTCTCCGAGGACGACGACCGCCTCATGGGGCCGACCGTCAAGCTGCGCTGGTCCTACGCGGCCGGCAAGGCGGTGGACGAGTGCCTGGCCCAGGCCTACTGGCAGCAGCAGCAGCTGCCGGTGACGGTGGTGCGCTGCTTCAACACCTGCGGCCCGCGCCAGTCGAGCGCCTACGGCATGGTCATCCCCAACATGATCGAGCGGGCGCTGCGCGGCGACCCCATCCTGGTCTACGGCGACGGCCAGCAGAGCCGCTGCTTCTCCTCGGTGAGCGACGTGGTGCGCGGGGTGCTGATGCTGGCGGAGAGCCGGGACACGCTGGGCGAGATCTACAACATCGGCACCGACGAGGAGGTCACGGTCCTCGAGCTGGCGCTGCGCGTGCGGGACGTCTGCCACAGCTCCTCGGCCGTCGAGTTCGTGCCGTACGAGGACATCTACGGCAGCTCGTTCGAGGACATGCGCCGGCGCGTGCCCGACCTGCGCAAGATCGAGCGGACGGTGGGCTACCGGCCGGAGATGTCGCTCGAGCAGCTCCTCGAGGTCACGGTCCGGGAGATGTGCGAGCAGATGCAGCTGCCCGTGCCGGCCGGACTGGCCACGGGCTGAGCCGCCGGCTCCGGATCCCGGTCCCCCCATGCTCATGGCCGCCGCGTTCGGGCTCGCGCTCCTGCTTGCCCTGGCGCTGACCCCGGCGGCCGTGCGGCTGGCGTGGGCCACCGCCTACCTCGACCACCCCGAGGCGCGCAAGCTGCACACCTCGGCCACCGCGCTGCTGGGCGGCGCCGCGGTCTTCGCGAGCGCCCTGGCGGCCTGGGCCCTGCTCCACCTCGGCCGCGGCATCGAGGTCACCCGCGGGGGCGGGCTGCTGCTGGCCGGGGCGCTGCTCGTGCTCGGCTTCGGCCTGTGGGACGAC
>CAZSQE010000277.1:0-3800 GCA_964608905.1 uncultured bacterium
CCTACCTGGCGGGCGAGGCCGCCGCCCCGCTCCTGGCCGGCGACCCGCGCGTGGACGAGGTGATCACCGTGACGGCGAAGCCCGGCCCGGCCGCGACCGCGGCGCTGGTGGCGCGGCTGCGCCGCTTCGCGCCCGAGGTGGCGTTCGACCTCTTCTGCAACCCGCGCACCGCGCTGTGGACCCGGCTCTCCGGCGCGCGCGTGCGGGTCGGCTACCCCGGCAAGGGCTGGCGCTCGGCGCTCTACACCCACCACGCCCGGCCGCGCACGCTCTCGGCCACCGGGTTCCACCTCGCCTCGCTGGCCGCGCTCGGCTGGCCGGCGCCGGCGGGCACGCCGCGCCTGCACGTGACGGGCGCCGCGCGCGACGAGGCGCGGGCCGCGCTCGAGGCGCTGGGCGTGCCGCGGGACGCCCGGCTGGTGGGCTTCCACCCCGGCGCGCGCTGGCCGACGCGCCGCTGGGCCCCGGAGCGCTTCGTCGCGCTGGCCGCGCGCCTGCTCGCGCACGACCCCGGCGCGTTCGCCCTCGTCACCGGCGGGGCGGACGAGCGCGCGCTGGCGGAGCGGGTCGCGGCGGCCCTGCCCGCCGCGCGCGCCCGCGCCGTCGTGGGCTGGCCGCTGGCCCGCTTCGTCGCGCTGCAGTCGCGGTGCGCGGCGTTCGTCTGCGGCGACACCGGCCCGCTGCACACCGCGGTCGCCGCCGGCACGCCCACGCTGGGCCTGCTGTCGCGCAACCGGCCGGCGATGTTCTTCCCCTACCCGGCCGCGGCGGGCCACCGCGCCCACTACGCCCGCGCCGAGTGCAGCCCCTGCCACCGCGACGCGTGCGACGACCTGCGCTGCCTGGAGCGCCTCGACGTGGAGGGCGCCTGGGAGCGGCTCCTGGACATGCTGGACGCGCCGCCCCGGGACGCCCGGGAGGGAGGATGACCATGCCCCGCCCCATCATCACCTTCACCTCGGACTTCGGCCGCCAGGACTGGTTCGTCGGCGTGGTGCACGGCGCGCTCCACCAGGTCTGCCCCGAGGCGCACGTCGTGGACCTCTCGCACGAGGTGCCGCCCGGGCACGTCGCGCGCGCCGCCTTCCTGCTCGAGGCCGCCGGGCCCGACTTCCCGCTCGGCACGGTGCACCTCGCGGTGGTGGACCCGGGCGTCGGCACCGGGCGGCGCGCCCTCGCGGTGACCGCGCGCGGGCAGAGCTTCGTCGGCCCCGACAACGGCATCCTCGAGTGGGCGCTGCGCGACCCGGCGGCGCGCTGCTTCGCGGTGGTGGAGGAGCGCTGGTTCCGCCACCCGGTCTCGCGCACCTTCCACGCCCGCGACGTCTTCGCCCCGGTCGCGGCGAGCCTCGCCGGCGGCGAGGCGCCGGAGCGGCTCGGCCCCGGGATCCGCGACCCCGTGCGCCTGCCGCACGCCATGCCCGAGACGGGCGCGGGGCAGGTCGCCGGCTGCGTCATGTTCGTGGACCACTTCGGCAACGCCCTGACCAACATCGAGGCCCGCGACCTGGCGCAGGCCTTCCCCGGCGCCCCCGACGCGGAGTTGGAGGTGCGGGTGCTGGATCACACCCTCCAGGGGCTGGCGCCGACCTACGGCGCGCGCCCGCGCGGCGCCTGCGTGGCGGTGGTGGGCTCGAGCGGCCGGCTCGAGATCGCCCAGGTGGGCGGCGACTGCGCCGCGCGGCTGGGCATCGGCGAGGGCGACCGCGTGGTGGTGCGGCGCGCCGGGACCGCCGGCGGACCGGACGAGCCCGCCGGGCACTGAGCCGGGGCGGAGAAGGCCCGGCCGCCGCGGCGACCGGGCCTTCTCCGCCCCGCGGGGGACGTCAGCGCCGCTTCGTCGTGACCGCGCGCCGCGGCTTGGACTCGCCCGCCAGCGCCATGATCTTCTCCGCCTGCGGGAACTGGTCGAGCGCCGCGGCGAGCTGCACGTCGTCCTCGACCAGGATGCGGTAGCGCGCCGCCTGGCCCAGGCTGGCCGCCGTGGCCAGGTCCATGCGCAGCTCCCACAGGACGAAGTCGCGGTCCGCCTGCCAGACCGAGTCGCTGACGACCACGCCCTCCTCGGCCATCGAGTGGCGCAGCGCCTTCCACTCATCGTCGCTGAGCCGGAAGTCGCGGCCGAAGTCGGCCTCGGTCCACTTCCGGTCCTTGTGGGCCACCGTCACGTAGTGCGCGGCGAAGGGGAAGAACGCCCGCTTCTGGATCATGTCGATCTGCGGCCGCGTCAGCACGGGGCCGTCCTTGAGCACGATGTCCGGGTAGATGCCGCCGCCGCCGTAGACCGTGCGCCCCGCCGTCGTCTTGAACTGCGGCCGCTTGGCCAGCACCGAGTCGGGCGGCACGTCGCCCTCGTAGGCCTCCTCCTGGTACTCGGCCCGGTCCTTGCCCGAGTAGTCGCGCTGGATGAGCCGGCCGCTCGGCGTGTAGTAGCGGGCGATGGTGAGCAGCAGCTTGCCCTGGCTGCCGCCGGGACCGAGCGGGACCTGGTTCTGGACCAGGCCCTTGCCGAACGAGTTCTTGCCCGCCACCAGGCCGCGGTCGAGGTCCTGCACCGCGCCGGCCACGATCTCCGAGGCCGAGGCGCTGCCGTGGTCGATGAGCACGACGATGGGCTCGTCGGTCACGATCCGCGGCCGCACCGTGCTCCGGTACTGGGCCTTGGCCGAGGCGACGCGCCCGTCCGTGTAGACGAGCAGCCGGTCGGCGGGGACGATCTGGTCGAGCACCGCCACCGCCTGGTTGAGCAGGCCGCCCGAGTTCGAGCGCAGGTCGATGAGCAGCGAGCGCATGCCCTTCTCGTGCAGGGTCGCGAGCGCGCGCTCCAGCTCCTCGCCGGTGGTGCTCGAGAAGCGGATGATGCGCACGTAGCCGACGCCGGGGCGGATCATGTAGGCGTAGGGGATGCTCTCGATCGGGATGGTGGCGCGCTCGATCTTCACCTTGAGCGGGGCCGGCTCCCCCTCGCGCACGATGGTGACCTCGACCTGGGTGCCGGCCGGCCCGCGCAGCAGCTTGAAGACGTCCTCGTTGGTGATGCCGCGCGCCAGCGGCTCGCCGTTCACCTCGGTGATGCGGTCCCCGGCGCGCAGGCCGAGCCGGAAGGCGGGCGTACCCTCGAGCGGCGAGATGACGACGATGGCGTTGTCGCGCAGCTCGAACTGGATGCCGATGCCCGAGTACTCGCCGCGGAAGTTCTCGTCCATGCGCTCGGCGCGCTGGGGCGGCACGAACACCGAGTGCGGGTCGAGCGTCTTGAGCATGCCGTCGATGGCCCCGCGCATGAGCTTCTCGTTGTCGGGCTCCTCGACGTAGTTCCGCTGCACCGCGTTCAGCACCTCGCCGAACAGGTGGAGGTGCGTCATCAGCTCGTCGGTGGCGTTGAGCCCGCGCGCCAGGCCGAAGCCCAGCAGGAGGGCGAGCGCCATGGCCACGACCAGGGGACCGCTGCGTCTGCCGCGCATGAACCTCATCGGGTGGATCCTCTAGGGAACGGCGGGTGACGCGGCGCCGCGTCCGCGCGCCCGACCCGCCGTGCCCGACAGTGTCTCGCGCCGGGCGGCAAAAGGGAAGCGGACCGCCCGGCGTCCGTGCGCCCGGCGGCCGCGTCCGGGGTGCCCGCACCGGGCGCTGGTCCCGGGGCGCGGCGGTCGCGTGCGTCACGGACGGGTGCCGCGCGGCGGGGCGGGCCCCGCGCCGCGCGGCGACGCGCACGTCACGCTCCCGGGCCGTCCCCGCGCGCGATCCGCGCCCGCATCTCGGCGACGAAGGCTTGCACGTCGTCACGGCCGGCGTAGCCC
>CAZSQE010000278.1:0-3787 GCA_964608905.1 uncultured bacterium
GGCCTGCCGGCGGAGGTCTCGCCCGGCGTGGAGGCCGCGGTCGCGGCGGCGCTGGGCGGCGCGGCGGACGGGCGCGTGCTGCTGTGCGGCTCGCTGTTCGCCGTGGCCGAGGCGATGAAGGAGTACGGGGGCGCGCCGGGGGAGTGGCTGTGAGGCCGCCGGCCGCCCGGCTCCTTCTCGCCGCGCTCCTGCTCGTCGTCGCGCTCCCCGCCGCGGCCCAGCCGGAGCCGCCGCTCAACATCACCGCCGACAACATGACCGGCAGCCACGGCCCCGAGGGCGACTTCATCATGCTGAACGGGGCGGTCCGCATCACCCGCGGCCGCACCGTCCTGACCGCCGACAACGGGCGCTACTTCCGCGCCCAGGGCATGCTCTACCTCGACGGGCGGGTGCGCATGGTGGACAGCACGATGACGCTGACCTGCGACCACGCCTCGTACTCCGAGATCGAGGACCGGCTGTTCGTCCAGGGCGACGTGCGGCTGGTGGACGGCGACGCCGTGCTGCGCGCGCCCTCCGGCGTGTTCGACCGCCGCACCGGGCGCGCGGACCTCGCCGGCCCGGTCGAGGGACAGGACCGCAAGCTGCGCCTGCGCGCCGACCGCGCCACCTACCTGCGCGACTCCTCGATCATCCAGGCGCGCGACCGCGTCCTCGGCGTGGACGAGGAGAACAAGACCGAGCTGGAGGCGCGGGCGGTGGACTACGACCGCCGCACCCGGGTGGCGGTGGCCACCGGAGAGCCCGTGCTGCGCTCGCGCGACGGCGACCGCCGCGTCACCGAGCTGCGCGCCCTCCGCCTGGTGGTGGACACCGAGCGGCGGGTGGCCGAGGCGACGGACTCCGTGCACGTGACCCGCGACACGCTGCAGGCCCGGGGCGCGCGCGCCTTCTTCGACGACCGGGCGCAGCGCGGCTGGCTGGTCGGCAGCCCGCGGGCCTGGGACGACCAGACGCGGGTGAGCGGCGACACGCTCGAGTTCCTGACCGAGCAGCGCGCGGTGCGCACGGTGGTCGTGCGCTCGAACGCGGTCATGGACTACCTCGGCAACCGTCCCGGCACGCTGGGCGAGGCCAGCCGGCTCACCGGCGACACCGCCACCGTCTTCTTCACCCGCAACGAGATCGACAGCCTGGTGGCGGTCGGCCGGGCGCGCAACGAGTACACCGGGGCCGTCCGCGCCGGGAAGACGCCGGAGCGCAACGAGGCGGCCGGCGACACCATCACCGTGTTCTTCCGCGACCGCAAGATCGACCGCGCCCGCGTCGAGGGCGGCGCGCACGGCACCTACCGCATCGCCGTGGACGAGGGCGACACCACCGCGCTGCAGCGCGAGGTGGTGTCCTACGACGCCCGCCGCATCGAGTTCCAGGTCGGCGACAACGTCATCGTCCTCGACCGCGACGCCCACCTCGTCTACCAGGACCTCGAGCTGCGCGCGCGGCGCGTGAAGTACGACGTGGACCGGCAGACGCTCGAGGCGGAGGGCTCGCCGGTGCTGGGCGACCGCGGCGAGGAGATGAAGGGCGGGCTGATGACCTACGACCTGCCCAGCCGCGTCGGCACCGTCTACGACGCCTCGACCCACTACGAGAAGGGGCTCTACCGCGGCGACCGCATCCGCAAGGTGGGGGAGAACGAGCTGCACGTCAGCAGCGGCCGCTACACCACCTGCGGCGCCGCCGACCCGCACTACCGGTTCTCGTCGCGCTGGATGAAGATCTACCTGAAGGACAAGCTGGTGGCGAAGCCGGTGGTCTTCTACCTGAAGAACGTGCCGGTGCTGGCGCTGCCGTTCTGGGTGTTCCCGGTCAAGCCCGGGCGCCACTCCGGCTTCCTCTTCCCGCAGTTCGAGTTCGGGCTGAGCAACACCGCCGGCCAGTTCATCCGCAACGCCGGCTACTACTGGGCCCCCAACGACTACATGGACTTCACCGCCGGCGGCGACTACTACCAGGCCGAGCCGTCCTGGGTGCTGCGCGGCCAGGGCCAGTACAAGCTGCTCTACCGCCTCGACGGCAGCTTCAACGGCACCTACGCCCGCAGCGAGGGGCAGGTCGCGCGCGCGGAGGACTGGGACTTCAACGCCGACCACTCCCAGACGCTCTCGCCGCGCACCCGGCTGGTGGCGCGGGCCTCGTTCGTCTCGAGCAAGAACTACAACTCGAGCAACCTCTACGGGCGCTCGCTGTCGCAGCGGCTGAGCCGCTTCCTGACCTCGAGCGTGGCGCTGTCGCACAACGCGGACTGGGCGAGCATCAACGCCTACGTGGACCGCCGCCAGGATCTCGACGCCGACCAGAACCTGCTCGACGCCAACGCCAGCAACCGCCTGGCCGTCGGCACCGAGGCGTCGCTCGCCAACCTGACCGAGTCGAGGCCGAGCCTGTCCATCTCGTTCCCGACCCGCTCGATCGGCTCGTTCGGCCCGCTCAAGGGCACGCCGCTGGGCAAGCGCCTGCGCACCCTGTACTTCGGGCTCAACAGCCAGTTCGTGTCGTACGCGGAGCGCCGCGCCTATGTCGCCGGGCGCGTGCCCTTCAGCGGCGACCCGTTCACCGACTCGGTCACCGTGCTCGGGCAGCGCGCCAGCACGCGGCGCGGGCTGACGAACGGCATGAGCCTGTCCGACTCGCGGCAGCTCTTCGGCTGGCTGAACCTGCAGCCGGCGCTGCGGGCCAACGTGGTGGTCTTCGACTTCGACGAGCAGGGCCGCCGCGTCGTGCCGGCCAGCGTCTGGTCCAGCTCGGTCACCTCGAGCACCACGTTCTACGGCACGTTCCGGCCGCGCCTGTTCGGCATCGAGGGGCTGCGCCACGTCGTCGCGCCGAGCGTGGCCCTGTCCTACAGCCCCGAGTTCACCGGGCTGACCTACCGGGACACCGCCGGCGTGCGCCGCGAGCGGTTCAACAGCTTCTCCGGCATCGGCATCTCGGGCTTCGAGCAGTCGTACCTGACCTTCGGGCTGAGCCAGCGGCTGCAGGCGAAGGTCAAGCGTCGCGGCAACGTCACGCGGCTCGACAACATGCTGTCGTGGACGATGGCCGGCTCGTACGACTTCCTCTACCGCGAGCACGGCGCGAAGCGCCCGCTGTCGAACATCTCCTCGTCGGTGCTGGTGCAGCCGCCCAGCTACCTGAGCGCCAACCTGGGCTGGGTCACCGACCTCTACGCCGTGCGCCCGATCCGCACGCTGAGCTACAACCTCGGCCTCAACCTCGACAGCGGCGGCCTGCAGCGCACCAGCCCCGACCTGCCCACCGAGCAGCGCACCGAGGGCACCGGCGAGGACTGGTCCTTCGGCTTCGCCTACTCGTACGCCGGCGGCTGGGCCAGCGCCACCGACTGGGCGAGCACCAAGACGGCGAACGTGACCAGCCGCTACCAGCTCACCCCGTCGTGGGCGCTCGAGTACTCGGCCTCGCTCGACCTCTCCGACCACCGCATCCAGAGCCAGCGCTTCGTGCTGACCCGCGACCTGCACTGCTGGCAGGCGACCTTCACCCGCTCCTTCGTCGTCGGCGGCGAGACCGAGTACTACTTCCGCATCGGCGTGAAGGACCAGAAGGAGATCTACCTGGAGCGGGGGACGAGGATGGGCAGCCTGGGCGGGATCAACTAGCTCGCGTCCCGGGGCCCGCCGATGGCTGGACCCGCGACCCGCCTTCGGCGGGCGCCCCGCGGGTGCCCGCGCGGGCGGAGTCCTCCCGCCGCTTCGGGCATCCAAAGTTCCGTGATGAAACCCATCCCGCTCGAAGTCCGCCTGCCCCCGTCCCCCGGGAC
>CAZSQE010000279.1:0-3781 GCA_964608905.1 uncultured bacterium
GCCGGCTGCCGGCGACGGTCGTCTTCCGGCCCTGAGCGGGGCGGGAGGGCCGCGCCCGCCCGTCAGGCCCGCGCCAGCCTGACCTCGACCGTGTGCTCGCGCCCGTCGCCGAAGGCGGCCACGAGGTCCGTGCCCTGCGGCCGGCCGTCCACCCACACGCCGGGCCGCGCCGCGCCCGTCCGCACCGCGATGCGGTAGACGCAGCCGCGGAAGGTGCGCTTCATGGTGAAGCCCCTCCAGCCCGGCGGCAGGCAGGGGCGCACCAGCAGCCCGTCGTAGGTCGGCCGCACGCCCAGCAGCCACTCGGTGCCGACGCGGAACGTCCAGGCGGAGGACCCGGTGTACCAGGTCCAGCCGCCGCGGCCGTAGTTGGGCGACTCGGGGCCGTCCACGTTGCCGGGCATGACGTAGGGCTCGACCTTGTAGAAGTCGGGCTTCATCCCGCGCCGGACCGGGCAGAACGAGCGGTAGAGCTTCCAGGCCTGCTCCCGGCGCCCCAGCCGGCACTCGGCCTGGACGGCCCACAGGCCCGCGTGCGTGTAGAGGCCGCCGTTCTCGCGCGAGCCCGGCGCGTAGCGCGTCAGGTAGCCGATCTCGGCGTCGGGGCGGCGGTAGGCCGGGGCCAGCAGCACCGGGCCGTAGGCCTTGTAGAGGTGCTTCTCCATCGCCTTCAGCATCCGCGGCAGGCGCCGCGGCGGCACCACGCCGCTCAGGATGGCCCAGGTCTGCGCGTTGAGGAAGATGCGGCCGTCGCGGCAGCGCTTCGAGCCGATGGTCTCGCCGCTGTCCTTGGTGGCGCGCACGTACCAGTCGCCGTCCCAGAAGTGGCGGTTCACGGCGACGCGCATCCGGGCCGCCTCGCGCCGGTACTTCACGATGGTGGCCCGGCCGGGATGGGGGAGGCGCTCCTCCAGTTCGGCCCAGTCCTCGAGGATGCCGACGAGGAAGTGCGCCAGCCAGACGCTCTCCGACTTGAGCTTCAGGCCGATGGCCGAGAGCCCGTCGTTCCAGTCCCCGGCGCCCATGAGCGGCACGCCGCGCGGCGAGAGCCGCGTCCAGAACGTGTCGATGGCGCGCCGGCAGTGCTCGTAGAGCGTGCCCGTCTCCCGGGAGGGCTTCCCGTCCGGCCCGAGGAAGGGCACGCGCTCGCGCAGGGCGGCGAAGTCGGCGGTCTCGCGCAGGTAGGCGAGGGTCACGAACGGCAGCCAGAGCAGGTCGTCGTTGTAGGGCTTCTTCGCGCCCTCGCCGGTGAGCGGGTGCCACCAGTGCCAGGTCGTGCCGTCCTGGAACTGGTGCGCGGCGTGCAGGAGGATCTGCGCGCGGGTGCGCCGGGGATCCAGCGGCAGGAAGACCTGGCTGTCCTGCAGTTGGTCGCGGTAGCCGAAGGCCCCGCCCGGCTGGAAGTAGCCGGTGCGGCCCCAGACGCGGCTGGACAGCGTCTGGTACTTGAGCCAGGTGTTGGTGAGCAGGTCGAAGGCCGGGTCCGGTGTCCTGACCTCGAGCGGGGCGAGCTGGCGATCCCAGAAGCGTCGCAGGCGGCGCCACGCGGCCTCCACGGCGCCCGGGCGCTGGTAGCGCCGCGCCAGCCGCAGTGCGCCGGCGCGATCGTCGGACAGGCCCAGCGTGAAGGCCACCTCGCGGGTCTCGCCCGGCGCGAGCGCGACGGCGACCTGGAGCGAGCCGATGGCGTCCAGCCACTTGCCCCGGGCGCCCGTGAGGCGCGGGCGCGCCAGCGCCGCGGGGGCGGCGATCGAGCCGTACGGCCCGAGGAAGCTCTCCTTGTCGCACTCGTGGGCGACCGGCCGCGGGCTGGCGGCGTGGAAGGCGACGTGCGGCCACTCGACGTTCCAGGGCTGGCCCCGGCCGTGCTCGGCGATGGTGCTGAGGCGCTTGGTGGCCAGCAGCGCGCGGCCCGGCCCGGCGCACTCGGTCTCGATGAAGAGCTTGTGGAACTCGCGGTGCGTGTCGGGCGCCGGACCCAGGTTCCACTCGAGGTAGGTGAAGAGGTCGAGGCGGCGGGCGCGGCGCGAGCGGTTCGTGAGCCGCACGCGCCAGATCTCGAGCGGCTCGCCGGGCGGCACGAAGGTGGTGTGCTCGCTCTCGATGCCGTCGTGCAGCGCGACGATGGTCGTGTAACCGATGCCGTGGCGGCACTCGTAGCGGTCCGGCTTCGCCTTCACCGGCTGCCAGCCGAGCGACCAGTGGCGGCCCGAGTCCCGGTCGCGGCAGTAGATCCACTTGCCCCACTCGTCACGGACGAGGTCCTGCTCCCAGCGCGTGAGCCGGTTGAAGGTGGCGTGCGTCATCCACGAGTAGCCGCCGCCCGCCTGCGAGACCACGGTGCCGTAGCCGCCCGGGCAGATGACGTTGACCCAGGGGCGCGGGGTGTCGGGCCGGGTGATCACGTACTCGCGGCCGTCGGGGCTGAAGTGGCCGTACTTCGTCGGGAATCGCCGTCTCATCCGGTCGGCTCCAGGGTGGTGGCGGGGGCGGCCGTCGCCCCCGCCCGGGGCCCGAACATACCGAAGCCCGCGTGCCTGCGCACGCGGGCTCCGGCCGCGCGGGCTCATCGCCCGCGGGTGCCGCGGATTACCGGTACAGGTTCTTCAGCTGGCCCCAGGTCGTGTTGTTGGCCGGGGTGGCCGACGGGCCCTCGAACTCGATGTTCGACCAGCTGACGGCGGTGCAGAACGGCGCGCCCTGGTTCCAGTTCGGCGCCTGCACGTAGCCGCCGGCGTAGGCCGGGTACAGCTCGCCCCAAAGACCGTGCTCCGCCGCCTCGGCGGGGTTGCCCTGGTCGAACGGGAGCTTGCCGCTGGTGTAGCCCACGCCCTGGTAGTAGAGCTGGTACTCGATCGTGGCCGCATTGGGCGCGGTCGGGAGCGGCGGATCGGTCTCCATCAGGTCGTTCGGGGCGTAGGTGATCTGCATCCAGATCTCCTGCCCCTGGACGTAGTGCAGGCCGTAGGCCGCGGTGAAGCTGTAGAACGGGAGCCGGCCGCCGAAGCAGGCGATCTCGCCGTTCGCCACGTTGACCATGAACCGGCCGTCCACGTTCTCCGACCACCACGGCGAGAGCCGCAGGCCGCCTTCACCGTACTGGGTGCACATCTTGAACACGGCGGCGAAGCGGTAGTGACTGCAGTTCTCGAAGGCGGCCTTGGTGATGCCGTCCTCCGAGAAGCTCCACGAGTGGAGGTTCGTGCCCGTGCAGCCGTCACCCGAGTCGAGGATGCAGATGCTGGCCGGGTAGGCGTTCGTGACGGTGAGGTCGGTGTCCGGGCAGTCGTTGAACACGCGCGCGTTCACGACGGCGCTGTTCGGCGTCGGCGTGTAGCCCGGGCAGGTGAGCGGGTCCGCGATGGCCAGCCCTGCGGCCAGCATCATCACGGCGGCGAGAACCAGACTCGAGTAGCTGATCCGCTTCATGTGTGGTGTCCTCCCTTTCGGAAGAGTTCGGGACGGTGCTGCGCGGACCACGGGGGTAGCAAGATGCGGCCGATCAACGTCGTCGACACGGACGTGACGTCCCGACGAGATTGCCGTCGCTGCCACGGCGGCATGCCCGCAGGGGAGTGAACGCCATGCGACCCGTTGATTTTACCACACCGATGCCGCCGCGAATCCACCGGATTCCGCGATGCACAATGTTGTGAGGCGGTGAGTCAGGGCGGCCCGCCATGGTACCAAAGTCGAAGCCCGCGTGCCTGCGCACGCGGGCTTCGAGGTAGCGTACGGTTCTTTGTGTAGTAGGCGGGGGCTTGCCAACCCCCAAAGGAAG
>CAZSQE010000280.1:0-3779 GCA_964608905.1 uncultured bacterium
CGTGCTCGAGCACGAGGATGCGGTCGGCGTGCTGCACGGTCGAGAGCCGGTGCGCGATGACCAGCACCGTGCGGTCGTGCATGAGCCGCTCGAGCGCGTCCTGCACCAGCCGCTCGCTCTCGGTGTCGAGCGACGAGGTGGCCTCGTCGAGCAGCAGGATGGGCGGGCTCTTGAGCAGCGCCCGCGCGATGGCCAGCCGCTGCCGCTCGCCGCCCGAGAGCTTCAGCCCCCGCTCCCCGATGACCGTGTCGTAGCCCTGCGGCATGCGCGCGATGAACTCGTCGGCGTGCGCCGCGGCCGCCGCCGCGCGCACCGCCTCCTCCGGCGCGTCGGCCAGCCCGTAGGCGATGTTGGCCCGCACCGTGTCGTGGAAGAGGATGGTCTCCTGCGTCACGATGCCGAGCTGCGAGCGCAGCGAGGCCGTGGTCGCGGCGGCCAGGTCCACCCCGTCCAGCGTGATGCGCCCGGCGGTGGGCTCGTAGAAGCGGGCGAGCAGGTCCATCACCGTGCTCTTGCCGGCGCCGCTCGAGCCGACCAGCGCCACCACCTCGCCGCGGCGCAGCTCGAACGACACGTCCTCGAGCACCGTCCGCCCCGGCTGGTAGGCGAACGAGACCGCCTCGTAGCGGATGCGGTCGGCCAGCGCCGGCAGCGCGACCGCCCCGGGCCGGTCCTGGATGGCCGGCGCGGTGTCGAGCATGCCGAAGACGCGCTGCGCCGCGGCCACGCCCTGCTGGATGTTGGCGTTGACCTCCGCCAGGCTCTTGATCGGCGACAGCATGGTCAGCAGGGCGCCGACGAAGAGCATGAACGACTGCGGCGCCAGGCCCTGCTGGGCGAAGATCTGCCGCCCGCCGACCCACAGCATCGCCACCGCCACCGCCACGATGGCCATCTCGGTGAGCGGCTGGGCCGCCGCCGAGACGCGGCGCAGGTGGACGAAGGCGGCGTAGAAGCCCTGGTTGGCCCGGTCGAAGCGCTCCCGCTCGAAGCCCTCCATGCCGAACGCCTTCACCACCCGCGCCCCGGCGATGGACTCCTGCAGGACGGCGGTCATGTCGGCCATGCGCTCCTGCGCCCGCCCGGAGCGCTTGCGCATCTTGCGGCCCACCCCCGCCAGCGTCAGCCCGAGCGGCGGCACCACCAGCAGCGACAGGAGCGCCAGCTGCCACGAGGTCACGAACACCCAGACGAGCGCGCCCAGCAGCGTCAGGCCCTGCTTGACCAGGTTGCTGATGCTGGAGGCCAGCGCCGCGCGCAGGTACTCCATGTCGTTCGTCACCCGCGAGACCAGCATGCCGCTGCGGCGCCCGTGGTAGAACGACAGCGACAGCTCCTGCAGGTGGGCGTAGAGCGCCGAGCGCAGGTCGCGGATCACCCCCTGCTCGACGGACACCATCAGGAACGACTGCAGGTAGTCGGCCAGGTTCTTCAGCAGGAAGATGGCCAGCAGGATGACGCAGATGCGCTCGAGCGCCACCAGCGGCTGCGCCCGCACGATCCAGCGCTCGCCCAGCTCGCTCACCGCCCGCGGCAACTGCAGTCCCGTGACCGCCGCCAGCCCGCCGGCCGGCGCCGCCGGCGCCGTCACCGCCGGCGCCCCGCCGCTGGCGCGGAAGAGCACGCTCATGAGCGGCGAGATCATCCCGAGCGAGACGAAGTTGGTGGCGGCGAACAGCGCCATGCACGCCAGCGCCACCGCCAGCCGCCCCGTGTAGGGGCGCAGGTAGCGCAGCAGCCGCAGGTACGCCCTCATCGCTGCGGTCCCGGGCCCCGCCGGGCCGTGGCGCCGCGCCGCACGCTACCCCGCTCCGCCCGCGCCCGGCGCGGCGCCGCCGCGCCCCGCCGCGCGCACGCGGCCGACCTCCAGGTTCGCGGCCAGCGCGCCCATCAGGTCGAAGCCGCGGAAGTCCTCGAGCGTGTCCTCCGGGCGGGCACTCAGCTCCCCGCACTCCACCAGGCGGAAGACGATGTGGCCGATGTCCTCGCCGCCGCTCACGCCCCACTCGCGGAACACCGCCGGGGCCATGGAGCCGAACTCGCGCCGCGCCAGCCGCACGACGCCCCGGAGCAGCTCGGCGCCGCTCAGGTGCCGCCGCGCCGGGTCGGCGAGCCGCTCCGGCGGCAGGGCCTGCACCGTCACTCCCAGCGCCCCGACCACGAAGCCGTAGGCCTCGCGCCGGTACCGCGCGTCGGTCTCGCGGATGCGGTCCACCGCGTCCCAGAACAGCGACTCGCTCCTGGCCACCCGTCCCTCCTGCCGGCGCCGCGCGGGACCCCGGCGCGGGGTCGCGCGTCCCGCCGGCGCGGCCGACTATAGGGCGCGCCGCGCGGAAGCGGCAAGGCGCGCCCGCCCTCCGCCCCGCGCGGGCCGCAGCACGGTGGGGCGGCCGTCCCGCCGCGGGTCGCGCCGCGGGTGGTCGAGGTTGTAGTGCAGGCCGCGGCTCTCCGGCCGCCGCCGCGCGCACTCCACGATCAGGCTGCCGACCAGCGCGAGGTTGCGCAGCTCGACCAGGTCGCGCGACAGGCGCAGCCGCACGTAGTCCTGCTCGATCTCCTCGCGCAGCAGCCCGAGCAGACGCGCGGCGTAGAGCAGGCGCTGGTCGCTGCGCACGATGCCCACCAGGTCCCACATGAGCCGCCGCACCGCGTCCCAGTGGTGGTCGAAGACCACCGTCTCGAGCGGCGGGCGGGTGCCCTGGGCGCGCCACGGCTCGGCCCGCGGCACGCGCGGCGCGGCGCGCACGACCCGCCCCGCCTCCGCGGCGCCGTGGTGGGCGCCGACCGCCGCCTCGAGCCGCGAGTTGCTCGCCAGCCGGTTGGCGCCGTGCAGCCCGGTGCAGGCGGTCTCGCCCAGCGCCAGCAGCCCGCGCACCGAGGTGCGCCCCTCCAGGCCGGCGCGCACGCCGCCGCACATGTAGTGCGCCGCCGGCACCACCGGGATGGGCTCGCGCGCCAGGTCGAAGCCGAAGCTCCGCAGCCCCGAGTCCACGTTGGGGAAGCGCGCCCGCACCCGCGCCGCCGGCAGGTGGGTGACGTCGAGCAGCACGTGGCTCTCGCCGCGCCGCTTCATCTCCCGGTCGATGGCGCGCGCCACCACGTCGCGCGGCGCCAGCTCCGCCATCGGGTGCACGCGCGGCATGAAGCGCTCGCCGTCCAGCGTGCGCAGCACCGCCCCCTCGCCGCGCAGCGCCTCGGTGAGCAGGAACGACTTGGCCTCGGGGTGGTACAGGCAGGTGGGGTGGAACTGCACGAACTCCAGCCCCTCGACCGCCGCCCCGGCCCGGTAGGCCATGGCGATGCCGTCGCCGGTGGCCACGTCGGGGTTCGAGGTGTAGAGGTAGACCTTGCCGCAGCCCCCCGTGGCCAGAACCGTCACCCGCGCGCTCACGGGCCCGATGCGGCCGCCGCCACCCACGTCCATGACGTACGCGCCCCAGCAGCGGTCCGCCCCGCCGCCGCGCGCGCCGCCGCGCATCCGCGACTCCAGCACCAGGTCCAGCGCCAGCCGGTGCTCGAGCAGCCGCACGCGCGGGTGCGCGCGCACGCGCCCGAGCAGCGCCTGCTCGATGCGCATCCCGGTGTAGTCCCGGGCGTGCACGATGCGCCGGCGGCTGTGCCCGCCCTCGCGCCCCAGCTCCAGCGCGCGCGCCCGGCGCGAGAACCGCACGCCCAGCGCCTCCAGCTCCCGCACCCGCTCGGGCGCCTCCCGCACCACCTGCCGCACCACCTCCGGGTCCGACAACCCGGCCCCGCAGCGCATCGTGTCGCGCTCGTGC
>CAZSQE010000281.1:0-3775 GCA_964608905.1 uncultured bacterium
CGCAGGGCCCTGCGATACCTCGCCATGAAGTCGTCGGCCACCTCGAGGGGGCCTGCCTCATCCGGGCCGGTGTGCTCCCACGCCAGGCGCACGTTCTCCCGGTGCACGTCGGCCAGCGGGAAGCCGGCGTCGCAGTCGCCGGGGGCGATCGCGGCCAGCCGCGCCAGCGCCTGCTCGAGCGCGAGCCCGGCGGCGCGGGCCTCGCGCACGCCCTCCTCGAGCGCCTCGAGGTAGCGCAGGTCGCGGCGCACGCGCGCGCGCACGGCCCCGGCGCCGCGCGCGACCTCGCCGTGGCCGGGCACGAGGGTCTGGACCTCGCCCGCCTCGACCAGCGCCGCGATGCCCTCGAGGGTGCGCCGGTAGACCGCGGGGCCGCGGTCCAGCCAGGGGACCTCGAGGTCGGAGAGCATGTCGCCGGCGACGAGCAGCCGGAGCGCCGGCACGCGCACGGTGACCTGGTCGTCGCAGTGGCCGGGGGCCTCCCGCAGCACGAGCCGCCAGGGGCCGCGCGCCACCGCGGTCTCGCCGCGGACCGCGACGTCGGGGACGAAGGGCGCGAAGCCGCGCGTCCACGGCTCGCCGAGGCCGCGCGTGCAGGCGTCGGCGTCGGCGGCGATGGCGGCCGCGTCGCGCGCCACCGCCGCGGCGAGGCCGGCGTGGGCGACGGTGGCGGCGCCGGGCCACCACGGGCGGCCGAGCACGTGGTCCCAGTGGGAGTGGGTGAAGACGAGCGTCGCCTCCGCCGCCCCGCGCGCCGCCGCGGCGAGGTCGTCGAGCTCGGAGGGCAGCACGCCGGGGTCCACGAGCACGGCGTGCGCCGCGTCGAGCAGCAGCACGGAGTTCATGGCGTGGGCGCGGCTCCGCCGCACGCGCACGCCGCCGCCGAGATCGGTCCAGGCGCTCATGCCGTCATCCTACAACGGGACGGGCGCACGGGGATCCCGCGCGCCCGTCCCCGCGGGGGAGCGCCCTACCTCGTCGGCACGACGATGCGGCCGGCGGCGATCTCGGCCTCGAAGGCGTCCACCCTGGCCTTCACCTCGTCGGGGACGAGCGCCTTGTTGTTGTCGTCGTAGACCCAGCCCACGCCCTTCTCGCCCAGGCCGAACTCGTGCACGCCGCCCTGCCAGCGTCCCGCCAGCAGGCCCTCGACGGTGTCGAAGACCGCCGTGTCCACGCGCTTGACCATCGAGGTCAGGATGAAGCCCGGCGCCTCGGCGTACTGGTCGGCGTCCACGCCGATGGCGTAGTGCCCCGGGCCCTTCGCGCGCGCCGCCTCGAACACCCCCAGCCCGGTCGAACCGGAGGCGTGGAAGATGACGTCGGCCCCCTGGTTGTACTCGGCCAGGCCCAGCTCCTTGCCCTTGGTCGGGTCCTTGAACGCCGAGCCGGTGGCGCCGGCGTACTTGACCAGCACCTCGACCTTCGGGTCCGCCGCCTTCACGCCGGCGCGGTAACCGGCCTCGAACTTCTTGATGAGCGGGATCTCCATGCCGCCGACGAAGCCCACCTTGCCGGTCCTGGTCGTCAGCGCCGCCAGCGCGCCCACCAGGAACGAGCCCTCGTGCTCCTTGAACCCGAGCGCCGTCAGGTTGGGCGGCAGCGCCTGGCCCTCCTTCACCGTGTAGTCCACGCAGGCGAACTTCACGTCGGGGAACTCCTGGGCCAGGCCGTGGATGTCGTCCGAGAAGAGGAAGCCCACGCCGAAGACGAGCTGCGTGCCGCCGGCGGCGAGCTGGCGCAGCTGCGCCTCGCGGTCGGCCCCTTCGCCGGTCTCGAGCGTGGTGAAGGTGATGCCCAGCTCCTTCCGCGCGCGCTCGAGCCCCGCGTAGGCGGCGTCGTTGAAGGACTTGTCGCCGCGGCCGCCGACGTCGAAGACCAGCCCGACCTTGAGGGTGCCGGGGCTGCCCGCGCCGGGCGTGTCAGCCTTGCGGGTGCACCCGGCGACGAGGACCAGGGCGGCGAGAGCGACGGCGGCGAACGGGGACGACCTCATCGGAACCTCCGGGTGGCGGTGGCTCGTCGGGTGCGGCGGCGCGCCCGCCCAGCTCGAAGCAGCGGCGGCAGCGGGCCTCGTAGAGGTCGGAGCCTCCCACCAGCACTCGGCCGGTGCGCTTCTTCTTGCGGTAGCTGCGATTGGCCGGGTTGCCGCACACCACGCAGATGGCGAGCGTCTTGGTGATGTACTCGGCGATGGCGAGCAGCTGCGGCATCGGCTCGAACGGATTGCCGCGGTAGTCCTGGTCCAGCCCGGCGACGATGACGCGCTTGCCGCGGCGGGCGAGGCGCTCGCACACCATGACCAGGTCGGGCCCGAGGAACTGCCCCTCGTCGATGCCGATGACCTGGGCCTCGTGGGCGTAGCGCAGCACGTCCTTCGCGGTCTTGACCGCGCGCGACGGGATGCGCAGGTCGGAGTGCGACACGATGTGGTCGCGCCCGAAGCGGTCGTCGATGGCCGGCTTGAAGATCGCGACCTTCTGGCGGGCGATCTGGGCGCGGCGCAGGCGGCGGATGAGCTCCTCCGTCTTGCCGCTGTACATGCTGCCGACGATGACCTCGATCCAGCCGGTGTTCGTGACGGGCAGGGTGGGCTCGCTCATGGCGGACGGACGCTACCCAGCGTCGGCGGCGCTGTCAACGCGCCGCGCCTCCGGCGTCAGCGGATCCCCAGGCGCCGCTCCACCTCGGCCGTGGCCGCCGGGATCGCGGTCTCGACGTGCGCGACCGCCCCGGCCAGCTCGGCCCGCGTGCGCACGCCGCCGTGCACGAGGTTGCAGGCGATGACCCCCTGCACCGTGAGGCCGCCGGCCCGCTGCCAGGTCTGGTTGACGAGGCCGTCCTCGATCATGCAGTCGAAGCGCATGGGCAGCGCCGGCAGCGGCGCGTGCCAGCCGAGCGGCTCCAGCGCGGCGACCATCGTCGGCACGTCCCACGGCACGTAGCGCGACACCGTGACCCAGCGGATGTCGGGCCGCAGCGGTCGCCGTGCGAACAGGTTCGCGAGCGGCGGCACGTGGAACTCGAGCCGCAGGCGGAACAGGTGCCAGGCGGCGAGCGCCAGGTGCCAGGCGAAGGCGGGCCAGCGCCACGCCGGCAGGCGCTGCAGCGCCCGGCGCAGCAGCGCGACCTTGGCGGCGCGCTTCATGTGCAGCCGGTCCTCGAACAGGTTGAGCGAGCCGAGCACCAGCGGCGCCCGCTCGCGCAGGGCGGCGCGGAAGATCACCGCCTGGATGGCCGTGCCGCAGAAGGCGCACACCGCCCAGTACAGCCCGGTCGGCCGGAACGCCAGCGCCATGTGGCGGACGGAGTGCCGGTCGTGCCGCCCGCGGCTGCGCACCTCCTGCAGGTCCACCTCCAGCGCCGAACACAGCGCCCGCAGGTTGGCCACGGCGGCCTCGTGGAAGAAACCGTGGTCGTAGTGGACGACGAGGGGGTTCAGCCCGAGCAGGCGCTTCGCGACGTAGAGGACGTACGAGGAATCGAGCCCGCCCGAGCCGCCGATGACGCAGTCGTAGCGGCCCTGCCGCGCGGCGCGCCAGCCGGCGGCCAGGCGCTGCAGCTCGGCCAGGTCCGAGGTGAGGTGCGTCTTCAGCTCCTCGGCGAAGCGGTTGCCGTGGCAGACGCTGCAGCGGCCGTCCGCCTCGATGGTCACGCCGGGGAAGCGGTCGGTGAAGAAGCAGTCCGAGCAGGCGCGGGGCGCGGGAGTCTCCATGGGGCGGCATTGTGCGGCCGCCGGGCCGCGGGCCCAAGGGGTTTTCGCGGCCCGCCGGCC
>CAZSQE010000282.1:0-3773 GCA_964608905.1 uncultured bacterium
GGCGCGGGGCGCGGTCGAAGGGCGCCCCGATGACGCGGTCAGCCTGCCGGGCCGGCGACCGCCCGGGCGACGGGGACGCCGCTCACAGCGTGCCCTCGCAGAGCCACAGCGTCTCCCGGCCGTCGGGGCGGCGGATGACGTGGACCGGCTCGCTCAGACCCAGCTCGCCCGGGCGCACGATGAACAGCACCGGACGATCCCGGCCGTCGGCCTGTTCCGCCTCGACGTGCCGGCGCCAGTGGTCGCCGTAAAGGAAGCGCATCCGGCCATAGCGGAGGCAGACGTCCCAGTCCCCGAGCCGCGTCCACTCGCGGGGCTCGCGGAACCAGCGCCGGGCGTCGTAGCCGAGCCCGACCAGCGTGACGGCGAAGGGCTCGTTCATCCCGGTGGCGGTGACGTACACCTCGTCGTAGCGCTCGAGCCGCGGGTGCAGCCAGCGCGTGGCCTCGAGCAGGTCCACGTGGTAGCCGTGGTAGATCTCGGGGCGCCGGCCGTACTCCCCGAAGTAGCGCAGCAGGTAGCGCGCGTCCAGTGCGGCCATGACCACCAGGAACACGGCGGCGGCGACCGGCGCGAGCCGCCGTCGGCGCGCCGCCAGCCAACCCCAGGCGCTGACGCCGCCGTAGGCGGCCAGCAGGACCAGCGCGGGGACGCCCGGCGCGCTGCGCAACGAGTGGATGCCGACGTGCTGGCTGATCAGGTCCCCGGCCGGGTAGGCGAGGACCAGCGCCACCAGCAGGCGGGCGGCGCGCGAGCGGCGGAAGCGCACGATCGCGGCGAGCGCGCCGGCGGCCAGCAGCGGCAGCATGGTCCAGTGGAACTGGCCCTGCCCGATGGGCGCGAGGATGTCGAGCGGGTCGCCGCGTACGAACAGGAAGTCCAGCCCGAAGTGGCCGAGGTAGCGGCCGGCGACCAGCCCCAGCACCTCGGCCGGGGGCGTGCCGGGCTCCCACAAGCGCGTCATCTCGGCCCGGCGCGCGATCTCCGGGTCCACGAGGTGCTGCCACGCGAGCGGCCCGAAGGTGGCGGCGAAGGTGGCGGCGAAGGCCAGCAGCGCCCGGCGGCCCCCGCGGTCGCGGCTCCACTCGGCGACGGCCGGCCAGGTGAAGGCCGCCGCCAGCGCGAGGAAGACGGGGACGTGGATGCGGAGCGGCCAGTAGCCGTAGCAGGCCACTCCGGCGGCCAGGCCGGCCAACCCTGCCAGCCACGGCCGGGCGCGCGGGGGCGGGACGGTGTCCGCGAGGGGCGCGCCGGCCAGCAGCAGGAGCGCGAGCGGCAGGACCGCGAGCGGCGGGCACAGGCTCCCCTCGATGCCCCAGCGGCTCAGGAAGAGCGGCCACGGCTCGAGCGCCATCAGCACCGCGGCCAACAGTCCGGCGGCGCGCCCGGCCAGTCGGGCGCCGGCGACGTACACGAGCAGGACGGCCGCCGTGCCGGCGATGATGGCCGGCAGACGCGTCGTCCACACGCCGAGCCCGCCCAGGGCCTGGAACGGCAGCAGGGCGTAAAAGTAGAGGGTCGTGCGGTTGTCGCCGATGGCGTGGGCGTAGAACACCGGCCACGGCGCGCCGACCATGTCGCGGCCGGTGTGCAGCAGGCACCACGCGTTCCAGGCGTTGATGGCCTCGTCCTGGTTGAGGCCCGGCGGCGCCTGGCCCGGCAGCACGAGCCGCAGCGCGGCGGCGGCGAGGACGACGATGGCGAGCAGGGCAGCGGCCCACCCGCCGGGCAGGCCGGCGACGGGCGCGGTCGAAGCGGGTGGGGTGGGGCTCCGGCGGCGCATCGCCCCAGTCTAGGTGCTGCAGGCGGGCGCGGGAAACCGGCCGGCGCCGTCCGGCTTGAGCGGGGCCGGGGCGGGCCCTATCTTCGCGCGCATGAGCCGCTCGCGCCGCGCGCAGGAGCCGTCGGTGAAGGGGGCCGGTCCGGGCGCTCCCCGCGGCCTGCCGCGCGAGCGGTGGTGGGTCGCCGCGCTGCTCGCCGTGCACGTCGCGCTCGCCGGATGGGGCGCGCTGCGGACCTCCGTCACCTACGACGAGAACTTCCACCTCCCGGCCGGGCTGATGATCCTCGAGCGGGGGAACTTCACCGGCTCCGTGGCCCAGCCGCCGTTGCCGAAGGTGCTGTACGCGCTGCCGGCGCTCGCCCTCGGGGCGCGCCTGCCCGCCCCGGCCGCCATGACCTCGGGGGACGAGGGCACGGTGGGCGAGTCGTTCATGCGGGTGAACGCGGACCGCTACGGCCGTCTCTACCTCGCCGGGCGGATGGTGGGGCTGCTGTTCTCGGTGCTGCTGGGGCTGCTGGTCTGGCGGTGGGCCCGTTCGCTCTACGGCTCGGCGGGGGGCGTGCTCTCGCTGGCGCTCTACGCGCTGGCGCCCGAGAGCCTGGCTCACGCCGGGATCGTGGGCACGGACCTCCCGACGGCGCTCTCCTTCACGGCGGTTCTCTACGCGTTCTGGCGCTTCGCCAACGACGCCGGCCGGCGGGCCTGGGGATGGCTGGCCCTGGCCGTCGCGGCGGCCGCGGTCGTGCGCTTCAGTGCCGTGCAACTGGCGCCCGTGATGGCCCTCGCGCTGGGGGTGGCGCAGGTCCGCGGACGCCTGCGCGCGCCGCGCCGGGCATGGCTGGGACTCCTGGCGCTCGTGCCGGTCGCTTGGGCCGCGGTGACCGCCGGATACGCCTTCGACACGCACTGGGGGCCTTGGGGCGACCTGCCGTTCCGCTCCGAGAACTTCCGGGCCTTCGTCGCGCGCTGGCCGGGCTTCCGCTTCCCGCTGCCGACCGTGTACCTCGCCGGCCTCGACTACATGTCGCTGCTCGGGCAGGCGGACCGGGCCACGACGTACCTGCTCGGCCGCGAGTTGACCGGCGTGGTCTGGTACTACTTCCCCCTCGCGCTCCTGTTCAAGCATCCCCTGGGACTGCTGGGCGCGGCGGGGTTGCGGGCGTTCACGCGCGTTCGCGCCGCCCGGGCCGACGCGGTCCCGGCCGAGTGGCTCCTGGGCATCGCCGCCGCCGTGGCGCTGGCCATCGCCATGTTCCTCACCCGTTACAACTTCGGCATCCGCTACCTGCTGCTCCTGCTGCCGCTCGCCTGCGTGTGGTGCGGCGGCCTGCTTGCGCGGGGCGTTCCCCGCGCGGCGCGGGTGGTCGCGGCGACGCTAGCCGTGGCGGTCCTCGTCGAGTCGGCCGCGGCGGCGCCCTGGCACCTGTCGTTCTTCAACCGGCTCTCGGGCGGCCCCGGCGGCGGCGACCGGCTGGTGAACGACTCGAACGTGGACTGGGGGCAGGGCCTGCTGGCGCTGCGCGACGAGATGCGCCGGCGCGGCATCGCGCGCGTGCACCTGGCCTACCACGGCACCACGGACCCGGCGGTCTACGGCATCGACTACGTGCCCTACCTCGGGGGCAGTCCCGGCCCGGAGAGCGACTGGCTGGCGGTGAGCAGCTACTACTTCGTCGGGCTGGGCCAGCGCATGATGACGCCGCGGGGACGCACCGAGCCGCTGCGCTTCGACCTGCGGCCGCTCTGGGGCCAGGCGCCGGTGGCCCGCCCGGGTGAATGCATGTACCTGTTCCGGCTGCGCGGGCCGCGGTAGAGCAAGTCGCTCACCGCCCCCGGCTCGAGTCCACCCAGGCCCGGCCGCGCTCGTAGGCGGCGAGGTGGGCCCCGATGAGTCGTGCCAGCGGCTCGTCGCCTGCCGCCTGCGCGAGCTCGAGCGCGCGCCGCGCCGTGGCGACCGCCTCGCTCATGCGCCCGGCCCGCGCAGCGGCGG
>CAZSQE010000283.1:0-3771 GCA_964608905.1 uncultured bacterium
GTACGAGGACCATCCGGTTCGTGCGGTCGATATCGCCCGAACTCACCCGGCACAAGTACACGCCCGCCGGCAGCGGCGCGCCCGCGTCGTCGCGCCCGTCCCAGGCGACCTCGCGCTCGCCTGCCGGGACCTCGGCGTCGAGCAGCGTGCGCTGCCGCCGCCCCATCAGGTCGAAGACGGCGATCTCGATGCGGCCGCTCCGGGCGGCGACGTAGCGGATGGCGGTGCTGGAGACGAAGGGGTTCGGCCGCGGCGCGAGCAGGACCGGGGCCGCGCCCGCGGGCGGCTCCACGGCGAGGATGCCGCAGGGCTCGGCCGGGCAGGCCGGCGTGAACCGGAAGTCCTCCATGACGACCTCCTGGTTCGTGGCCGGCACGCCGTCGAAGCGCCACAGGTTCATGTGGACGCGCGGCTGCTCGGGGCGCGGGACGTGCCACAGGCTGTAGGTCCACGTGTGGATCGGCGTCGAGACGGCCTCGTCCGCGGCGCCACCGCGCCAGGCGCGGAACTCGACCTTGTCGGGCAGCCAGCGGAAGGCGTAGCTGGTGACCTCGTCGTCCACGTAGGTGGCGTCGAAGCGCTCGAGGTTGCCGCCCCATTCCCAGGGCTGGGCGACGAACTGGCCGACCGAGTTGGCCGGGTTGCCCCAGCGGCTGATCTCGACGTCCACCTCGTTGTACGGGTTCCACCACAGGTAGCCGGCGTCGTAGCACTGGCCGTATTCCCAGGTGAACAGGCCCAGCACGGCGCGCGGGTCGAGGGTGTCGAGGCGCCCGCGCGTGCTGAACACGTAGTCGCCGTAGCCCAGCGGGTCCACCAGCGCCACCTCGGTGCTGTACCAGGTGCTGCCGACCTTCCTGATGGTCAGGTGCAGCCGGCCTTCGGTGTCCACCCAGACGAAGTCGGCGGTGGCGCCGAAGTTGTTCGGGCCGGGCCCGTAGTAGCCGGGTCCCTTCACCCGCCAGTCGCGGCCCGCGAACGTGACCGTGCGGCCGCTGGGGAAGTCGCCCCACTGCGACTCCTCCCGCGTCGGCGAGGCGAGGCTGTAGAACTCCACCTGGTCGAAGACCACGTCGGGCACGGGCTGGCCGGGCTGCTGCTGCGTGCCGACCAGCAGTCGCAGCGCCGCGGTCCCGGCCGGCGCCGCCGGGGTCTGGAAGGTGAACACGCGGCCCGCGTCCGTGGGCGTGGACGCGTCCGCGGCGGTGAACGAGTCGTAGGAGATCAGGTTCCCGCCCGCGCCGCGCCACTCGACGTTGACGAGGGCCTTGGACGCCCCGGTGAGGGGACGGCTGGAGGGGACCATCACGTAGACGGAGCCCGCCCACTGCTCGCCCGGGTCGCAGGCGATCTGCTGCCAGTAGCGCGAGAAGTCCCAGGTGCCGTTGTTGAGCCCCGAGACCCTGGCGGCGACGGACCCGTGGACCGCGTCGCTGGACGAGCCGACGGTCCCGAACTGGCTCCAGCCGGCGAAGAGGTTGCCGGAGGAGCCGGCGATCTCGAAGCTCGGGTTCATGGGCGTGCACTGCGCGGCGGCTTCGACGGCGCCGGCGAGCGCGACGGCCGCGACGAGGATGGCGGGCAGCAGACCTCTCGGGTGGGACATTCCAGGCTCCGCGTCACGGCGGCTCGGGGGAGACGAAAGGAAGGGCGGGCGCCGTGGATGCCGGCGCCCGCCCGGGGAACTACCGGCTCAGCACCAGGCTCCGCGACTGGCGGCCGGCGGCCGTCTGCAGCACGCAGTGGTACACGCCGCTCGGGGCCAGGCTGCCGTCGCTCGCGCGGCCGTCCCACGTCGCCGAGTGCGGGCCCGCCTCCGCCTCGCCCTGGAAGAGCGTGGCGACGCGGCGGCCGGTCACGTCGAAGACGGAGACGTCGGCGTTGCCGCGCTGCGGCATAGCGAAGGCGACGCGCGTGGAGCGCTGGAACGGGTTCGGCGCGGCGGCGCCCAGCGCGAGCCCGCCCGCCAGCGGCCCGTCGCCCACGCCGGTCGGGTTGTCGATGTCCCACACGATGTTGTCGTAGAAGACGCCCGAGGCGACGTTGTTCGTCGTCGTGCTGGCGAAGCCGAACTGCATCAACTGGCCGACCAGGCTGTCCGCCACCGTGATCGAGATGGTGTAGGTGTTCCACGTCGCGGGGATCGCGGTCGTGTAGATGGGCAGGAGGTGCGTCATCCTGTAGCCATTGTTGGGATCGATGGTCTTGACGAACGCCACCGCCGAGGTCGGGGGCACCAGGTTGCCGAGCTTGGCGTCGAACTGCAGTCTCCAGGTGCCGCCCACGTCGGCGGCCTCGATGGCCTGCTCGTGGTAGACGTTCGCCTCGACGAGGTACCCGGCGGTCTGGGCGCCCTGGTTGTTGTAGTCGCTGTAGACGCTCAACTGGTTGTCGCCCTGCTCGGGTCCGCCCTGCCCGGGGACGACGGCGCAGAAGGCGGCGCCGTCGTTGGGGGCGCCGTAGGGGCCGTAGCCGTACAGCGGAATGCTGGCGTTGAAGACGTTCCCGTAGACGAGCCAGCCGTCGTTGCTGAGCGAGTTGGGGAGCCCGATCTCCCCGATGCCGAAGCCCTCGAAGGTGCCGACGTAGGGCGTCAGGGCCGCGTGGGCGGCCACGGGGGCGAGGCACAACAGGGCTGCGACGAGGACCATGGTTGCGCGACTTGCCATCTCCGTCTCCTTTCGCGTGAGCCGATCGCTCGGTGTCCGGGCACCGGGGCGCCATCCCGGTTCGGGATGGGCGCCACGGGGACTGCCGGCACACCTTGGATGTCGTTCCGGGGCCGGCGGTGACGACCCGCTGACCGCTTGACAACCGCAGGAGAAGAATACACTATGTTCGGCAACTGAACAAAGTGCTTTTTCCCCGTGGGAGACGTCCGTGACGGTCACGACCGACCCCAACCGCCCACCCCTGCTCGAGCTGCACGGCATCCGCAAGACCTTCGTCTCGCGGGGGTTCTTCGCCGCGACCAGCCGGGTCGTGGCGGCCGAGGACGTGTCCTTCCGGGTCGACCGGGGGGAGGCCGTGGCCCTGGTCGGGGAATCGGGCAGCGGCAAGAGCACCTTGGCGCGCATGGTCTTGCGCCTCGAGCAGCCGGACGAGGGGGAGGTCCGGCTGGACGGCGTGGACGTGCTGTCGCGGGAGCCCCGGCGGGCCTCGCTCGCCTACCGCGGCCGCGTGCAGATGGTCTTCCAGGATCCCTTCAGCTCGCTCAACCCCGTCCACACCATCGAGCACCACCTCGTGCGCCCGCTCCTGCGCCACGGCCGTGCGCTGAACCCGGCGCGCGACGTCGGGCACCACCTCGAGCGGCCGCTGCGGCGGCACCGTCGCGCCGCCCCGGGCGAGGTGCGCGCGCGCGCCCTCGAGTTGCTGCGCACGGTCGGGCTCGAGCCGGCCGAGGACTTCATCCACCGCCATCCCTACGAGCTGTCCGGCGGGCAGCGGCAGCGGGTGGCCATCGCCCGCGCGCTGGCGGTGGAGCCCGACCTGCTGGTCGCCGACGAGCCGACCTCGATGCTCGACGTCTCGATCCGGACCGGCGTGCTCAACCTGCTGGTGCAGCTCAAGCGCGAGCGCGGGCTGGCCATCCTGCTCATCACCCACGACCTCGCCTCGGCCCGCTACCTCGCCGACCGCATCCTCGTGCTGTTCCGCGGTCGCGTGGTGGAGGAGGGGCCGGCCGCCGACGTGGTGCGCGAGCCCCTGCACCCCTACACGCGCGCCCTGCTCGCCTCCATCCCGAAGTTGCCGGGCGATGAGGCCGCG
>CAZSQE010000284.1:0-3764 GCA_964608905.1 uncultured bacterium
GCGTGGGTCCACCCGCGCGGAGCGTGGGTCCGGCCCGGACCCGGGCACGGCGCGGGTGCCCCCCGCCGGCTTCACCGCCACCCCCGCGCCGGCGCCAGCGCATCCACCAGCGCCGTCGTGCTCGCGGCCAGCGCGTCCCACGAGTGCGTCTCCCCCAGCGCGCGCACGCCCTCGCGCAGGCACGGGCCGAGGCCGTCGGCGAAGTAGCGGACGACGGCCCCGGCCAGCGCCGCCGGGTCCTCCGGCGGCACGACCAGGCCGGTCTCGCCCGGGCGCACCGTCTCGGCCAGCCCGCCCACGTCGGTGGTGATGACCGGCACGCCCAGCGCGTAGGCGACGTGGGTCACGCCGCTCTGCGTCGCCGAGCGGTACGGCAGCACGACCACGTCGGCGGCGCGGAACAGCGCCTCGACGTCCTCGTCGGACTGGTAGCCCTCGCGCAGCCGCACCGAGTCACCGGCCTTCGTGGCCAGCGCGCGGTACGGGGCCGGGTCCTCGTAGAAGTCGCCGGCCACGACCAGCGTCGCCGCCGGCCGGCGCGCGCGCACCGCCGGCCAGGCCTCGAGCAGGGTGTCGAGCCCCTTGTAGCGCCGCACGTAGCCGAAGAAGAGGACGACCTCGCCGTCCGCCTCGAGCCCCAGCCGCGCGCGCGCCGTCGCGCGGGTGAAGCGGCCGCGGTCGAACTGGGCGTAGAAGGGGTGCGGCACGCGCCGGTACGGCGCGCCCGGCTTGAGCGACGCCAGGTCGCGCTCGACGCTCTCCGACATGACCAGGTATCCGTCCGAGTTGCGCAGCATCCAGGCGGTCAGCTCCCGGTCGAAGGGCCGCTGCTCGTGGGGCAGCAGATTGTCGCACACCAGCACCACCCGGGTGCCACGCCTTCGCAAGGGCCCCACCGCCGAGGCGAAGGACGGGGCGAAGAAGGGCATCCACCACTTGAGCACGACCGCCCCGGGCGCGAAGCGCTCGAGGTGCCGGGCCGTCCGCCGCCAGGAGAGCGGGCCGATGGAGTCGAGCAGGGACGCGACCGGGAAGCCGGGCCGCGGCGCGGCCGGATCGAGCTGCGAGCCGCCGGGGAAGAGCATCCCGGGGTACTGCCGGGTGAAGGTGACGGCCTGCACCTCGGCGCGGCGCGCCAGCGCCTCGCCCAGCAGGGCGAGGTACTGCGCCAGCCCGCCGCGCCACGGCGCCAGCGGTCCCACGAGCGCGATGCGCATGTCCGTCCCGGCTCCGCGGCGCGCCGCGCCGCTCAGTGCCCGCCCGACGACCAGGTCACGAGCCCGTTGCGCTCGAAGCGGAACGGCACCACCTGGCCGCCGTGCTTCTCGAGCACCGCCGCCACGCGGTGCTTGCGGTCGAAGCGCGTGAGCAGCAGGAAGTAGCCGCCGCCGCCCGCCCCGGGCATCTTGCCGCCGATGGCCCCCTCGCGCCGGGCCAGCCGGTAGAGCTGGTCCACGTGCGGGTTCGAGATGCCGGCGTCGAGGCGCTTCTTCGCCTCCCACGCCTGGTGCAGCAGCTCGCCCAGCGCGTCCAGCTGGCCGAGCAGCAGGGCCTTCTTCATCTCGAGCGTCTCCGCCTTGAGCCGGTGCAGTGCGCGCACCACGGCCGGTCGGCCGGCGCGGTAGGACGCCGTCTGGCGCTCGATGATCCGTTCCGAGCGCCGCGTCTGCCCCATGTAGCAGAGCAGCAGGCGGTACTCGAGCTCGTTGAGCACGTCGGCGCGGATGCGCAGCGGGTTCACCACCGTGACGTCGGGGCCGAACTCGACGAAGTTGAAGCCGCCGAAGGCGGCGGCGTACTGGTCCTGCCGCCCGCCGGCCAGGCCGAGGTCCACCCGCTCGATGCGGTAGGCCAGCTCGGCCACGTCGTAGGCGGTCAGCGGCCGGCCCAGCCACTCGCTCATCACGCCGATGAGCGCCACCACCAGGGTCGAGGAGGAGCCCAGGCCCGAGCCCGGCGGCGCGTCGGAGTGCACCCACAGGTCGGCGCCGCGGCGCACCTTGAAGGCGCGCACCACCGCCTTGATGAGGTCGAGGTTGCCGTCGAGCTTGAGGCGCCGCGGGTGGTCGTAGCGCGCCACCACGTCGTAGTCGAGGCTGGCCAGCGTCAGCCGCGAGTCGCGGCGCGGCCGCAGCGAGGCGTAGGCGTACTGGTTGATGGTCGCCGAGAGCACCATGCCGCCGTGCTCCTCGGGGTACGGCGAGACGTCCGTGCCGCCGCCGCACAGGGAGATCCTGAGCGGCGCGCGCGCGCGGAAATACGAGGACGACCTCACGAGCCGAACCTCCGCTCCGCCCGCTCCCAGTCCTCGGGCGTGCCGATGTCGAAGAACTCCCCCTCCACCTCGTGCCCGAGCAGCCGCCCGGCCGCGGCCAGCGCCGGCAGCACGTCGCGCTCGAGCGAGAAGGCCTGCGGCTCGCCCGGTCCCGGCCGCGGCAGGTGCCGCCACAGCCCGGGCGAGAAGGCGTACAGGCCGCCGTTCACCCAGGCCGGGCCGCGGTGCGCCGGGTCCTTCTCGACGAAGCGCTCGATCCGCCCGCCCGCGCCGGTCTCGACGCGGCCGCGCCCGGCGGCGTCGCCGACGCGGAACAGCGCCACCGCGCCGATCGCGCCGTTCTCCCAGCGCGCGCGCTCCAGCCCCCACGGGTCGCAGAGCGCCAGCGTGTCGCCGTTGGCCACCACGCACGGCCCGGCGACGTGCGGGCCGGCCAGCCGCAGCGCGCCGCCGGTGCCGAGCGGCTCGGGCTCCACCGAGTAGGCCAGCCGCACCCCCAGCGCCGCGCCGTCGCCGAGCGCCTCGCGCACCGCCGCGGCGCCGTAGCCGGCGCACACCACCGCCTCGCGCACGCCGGAGGCGGCCAGCCACTCGAGCTGGCGGGCGAGGAACGGCCGCCCGCCCAGCGGCGCCAGCGGCTTGGGCAGGTCGCCGAAGCGCGGCCGCAGCCGCGTCCCGAGCCCGCCGGCGAGGATCAGCGCCTTCACGCGGGATCGTCCAGGTTGTAGCGCCGGCGCACCGGGTAGTCGGCGTGCGCCCGCATGTGGGCGATCATCTCGCCCAGCAGGCCCATGAGGATGAACTGCAGGCCGGTGAGCAGCAGCCAGCCGCCGATCAGCATGAGCGGGCGGGTGCGCATCGGCGTACCGATGACCCACTGCCCGAAGAACCAGAGCGAGATGCCGCCGCCCACCAGCAGGCAGACGCCGCCGATGCGGCCGAAGACGTGCAGCGGCTTGAGCGCGCTGGTCGAGATGAAGGCGGCCGACAGCAGGTCGAGGAAGCCGTTGACGAAGCGCGACGCCCCGAACTTGCTGCGCCCGTGCCGGCGCGGGCGGTGGTTCACCACCACCTCGCCGACGCGGAAGCCCTGCCAGTGCGCCAGCGCCGGCAGCACGCGGTGCAGCTCGCCGTAGACCTGGATCGCCTCGGTCACCTCGCGCCGGTAGAGCTTGAAGCCGCAGTTGAAGTCGTGCAGGCGCAGGCCCACGACCCAGGAGGTGACGAGGTTGAACACCTTCGAGGGGAAGGTCTTCGAGAACGGGTCGTGCCGCCGGCGCTTCCAGCCCGACACCAGGTCCAGCCCGCCCTCGAGCGCCGCCACCAGCTTGGGCAGCTCGGCCGGGTCGTCCTGCAGGTCGGCGTCGAGGGTCAGGATCCACTCGCCGCGCGCCAGGCGGAAGCCGGTGGCCAGCGCGGCGGCCTTGCCGTAGTTGCCGCGGAACGACACGCCGCGCACGCGCGGGTCGGCGGCGGCGAGGCGCTCGAC
>CAZSQE010000285.1:0-3747 GCA_964608905.1 uncultured bacterium
GACGAGGAGTCCCCATGCCATCCCTGCCCCGCCTCCTGCGCGCCCCCGCCACGCTCGCGACCCTCGTCCTCGTGCTGTGCGCGCTCCCCGCGTCCGGCGCGGCCGACCACGTCGTGATCTCCGAGTACTCGACGCGCGGGCCGTCCTCGGCCTACGACGAGTTCGCCGAGCTCTACAACCCGACGATGAGCACCGTGGACCTCTCCGGCTGGAAGCTCCAGTACAAGTCGGCGACGGGGACGACCTGGACGGACCGCGCCGTCCTGCCGGCCGGGGCGAGCATCGCTCCGCACGGCTTCTACCTGATCGCTCCCTCGGCCTACACCGGCGCGGCCACGCCCGACAACGTCGCGGCCGCGTGGACCACCGGGCTCGCCGACGCCGGCGGGCACCTGCAGATCATCACCGCGGCCTCGGTGACGGTGGACAAGGTGGGCTGGGGCACCGCGATCGACCCCGAGGGTGGCTCCGTCGCCCCGGTCCACACCGCCGGCAACAGCGTCGAGCGAAAGGCCTCGGCCGGCTCGACCGCCGCGTCCCTCGCGGCGGGCGGTGCGGAGGAGTTCGCCGGGAACGGGCAGGACACGAACGTGAACGGCGCGGACTACGTCAACCAGACGAACGGCCGCCAGCCCCAGAACAGCGGCAACAGCGCGGAACCGGCGCTCGCGACCGGCGGTGACGGGACGGGCCGGGGCAGCGCCGCGCCGGCCACGGTCTACACCGAGCGCCTGCTCGCCTCGCTGGACATCTCGGTCGCGCAGGACTCCGCCTACACGCTGACCGACCTGGCCATCACCGTGCCGTCCGGCTGGACCTGGTCGCACTCCCTCACCGACGTCACCCTCTCGGGGACGGCGTTCGCGGCCGCCACTCCTTCCATCGTCGGGGACACCCTCTTCGTCGTCGGCGCCGCGGTCACCGCGGCGGACAGCGGCCTGGTCAGCATCGCGAGCATCACCTCGCCGGCGGCCAACGGGACGACGACGTTCACGCTGCGGACCGCCGTCGCCGCCGGCACGCTGACGCAGGCCGTCCGGCAGCCGAAGGTGCGCGTGCTCAAGCTGGTGCCGATCGTGAACGTCCACGTGAACGACGCCAGCGGCGTGCCGGTGGCGCCCTACGCCGTCGGCTCCGAGGCGACCGTGACGGGCACGGTCACGGTGAACTGGAGCGGCACCAACACCAGCTTCTACGTGCAGGACGGCACGGCGGGCATCAACTGCTTCGCCTACGGCGCGCCGCCGGTCTCGCTCTCGCCCGGCGACAGCGTGCTCGTCACCGGTTCCATCCTGCAGTACCGCGGCCTGACGGAGCTGCAGCCGGACTGGAGCCTCCTTCAGGTGATCGCCACCGGCCGGCCGGCGCCCGAGCCGCTGGTCCTCACCTGCGCGGAGGTCAACGCCACGTTCCGGCCGGACTACACGGAGCCGAACGAGGGCCGGCTGGTCCGCGTCAACGGCGTCACCTACGACGCGGTGACCTCGACCATCACCGACGTCTCCGGCACGACGAACATCTACATCCCGGTCAGCTACCCGCCGACGCCCAGCGTGTTCGACGTGATCGCCATCCTGCTGCAGTACAAGCCCGGCACCCTCCCCGTCTACCCGCCGTACACGGGCGACTACGAAATCTCGCCGCGCTCGTCCGCTGACATCATCGCGCACCCGGGGCCGATCCTCCTGACCGAGCCCTACGAGGACGACATCCAGTCCACCTCGGTGCAGCTGCACTGGACCACGGACGTGGCCTCGACCAGCATCGTCCGCTACGGCACCACCCCGGCGCTGGGCGACAGCGCCGTGGACGCCACGCCGGTCACCGCGCACGACGTCACCGTCCCCGGGCTCGCGCCGGCCACCGTCTACTACTACAGCGTGGGCTCGGGCGACGCGAACGGCGTCAACTTCTCGACCACGCACGTCTTCTGCACCGCCTCGCCGGCGCAGACCACCGGCGAGATCAACGCCTACTTCAGCAAGAGCGTGGACGCGAGCCTCGCCTGGCGGACGGTCGCGAACGGCAACCAGGATCTGCCGGCGCGCCTGGTGACCCGGCTGGACAACGCGAAGCGCTCGGTGGACGCCGCCTTCTACAGCATGAGCGGCACCGTGGGCACGACGATCGCGGACGCCCTCATCGCGGCGAAGAACCGCGGCGTCAGGGTGCGGGTCATCTGCGAGTACGACAACCGCAACACGACCGCGATCAACTCCCTCGTGTCGGCCGGTGTCCCGCTCATCGACGACCGCTTCGACCCCATCACCTACGGCGAAGGCCTCATGCACGACAAGTTCTGCGTCGTGGACGGCCGGGGCGGCGCGCCCGAGAGCGTCTGGGTGTGGACCGGCTCGTGGAACCTGACCGACCCGGGCACCAACGCCGACTACCAGAACGCCATCGAGGTGCAGGACCAGGCGCTGGCCGTCGTCTACACCATGGAGTTCGAGGAGATGTGGGGCAGCAGCACCGACACGCCGAACGCGGCCAACTCCCGCTTCGGCGCGCGCAAGCTGGACGACACGCCGCACCGGTTCGCCATCGGCGGGCGCGAGGCGTACTGCTACTTCAGCCCCTCGGACGGCGTGAACTGGGAGATCATCTCCACCATCAACGCCGCGCAGCACTCGATCGGGTTCCAGCTGCTCACCATGACCCGGTCGGACATCGCCGCCGCCCTCATCGCCCGGAAGACCGCCGGGCGCAAGGTGCGCGGCGACATGGACGACGACACCGACACCGGCTCGCAGTACGCCACCCTCGTCGCCGCCGGGGTGGACGTGCGGCTCAAGACCGGCTCGGGACTGCTGCACCACAAGTACCTCATCGTGGACGCCGACAACCCGACCTGGGACGGCATCGTCCTGACCGGCTCGCACAACTGGTCGAGTGCGGCGGAGACGAAGAACGACGAGAACACGTTCGTCCTCCACGACCCCGACGTCGCCAACCAGTACCTGCAGGAGTTCGCCGCCCGCTACTACCAGTTCGGCGGCACCGACTCCGTCCGGGTGACGGACGTGACGCTGCCGGGGGACCTGCCGCGCGCGGTCTCGCTGGCGCAGAACTCGCCGAACCCGTTCCGCGGCGCGACCAGCATCGTCTACACCATCCCGTCGGCGCAGGACGTCTCGCTGCGCGTCTACGACCTGCAGGGCCGCGAGGTGAGGACGCTCGTGGACCAGCCGCAGGCCGCCGGCCGCTACCGCGTGGACCTCAGCCTGCCGCGGCTGGCGAGCGGGGCGTACTTCTACCGCCTGCAGGTGGGGAAGGTGGTCCAGGAACGGAAGATGGTGCTGCTGAAGTAGCCGCACGGACGCTCCACCGCCGGGCCGGGGCCCACGCGCCCCGGCCCGGCGCGTCGTTCGGGCCGCGCCGGGACCGCGCTTCGCCGCGCCCGTGCCGCCCGCCTGGGCGGCGAAGCCACCGGCGCGTAGGCTGCGGTGCGACCCTCGTCCGCCGGGCGGGACAGCCGGGCACCCACGCGCCGCGTGGGGCGCAGCGCTCGATCGCCCGCGGTCCGCCACGACCGAGGAGGCCTCATGTCCGTGCCAATGCGTTCCCTGCCCGCTCTCGCCGTCCCGCTCCTGGCGGGGCTCGTCCTGCTGGCCATGCCGCGACCGTCGGCCGGTGACGGACCGGCCGGACCCGCACCCGCCGCGGGCGCTCCGACCGCCCCGGCGCAGCGCATCACCGCCGCCGGCATGCTGCGCGACGCCGCCGCGCTGTCGGCCGACTCCATGG
>CAZSQE010000286.1:0-1244 GCA_964608905.1 uncultured bacterium
CGCGGCGTGCGGGTGCGCCGCCGCCTCGGTCACCCGGCGGCCGATGCGGCTGCGCCGCCACCGGGCGAGCACCCGGGCCCTCGCCTTGTCGATGGGCAGGCTCGCGGCCGCGGCCTCGCGCAGCCACGGCGCGAGCCGACGGTCCGGGGTGGCGGCGAGCCACTCGAGCAGGGGGGCGTGGCCGGCGCCGTACCACGGCTGCTCGACGAGGTGGAAGAACCACACGCTCGCGTCGGCCGTCGCCAGCGCCTCCACCAGCTCCTGCCCGTCGCGCACCGTCGTGCCGATGGGGTGGCTCAGCGAGACCGCCGCGAGGAACCGGAAGTGGCTCTCGGCCGGCGCGTCGTGCTCGCGCCGCCGCCGCTCGGGGATCGCGCCCAGCACCGCGAGCGCCGCCGCGCGCAGCGCGTCGGGCGAGGTCGCCCCGCCCTGCACCACGAACGAGAGCCGCTCGGCGGTCTCGGCGTCCTGCACCACGCCGCCGATCCACGCGCTGAAGTCGTCCGGGGGCAGCTCCTCCGCGCCGGGGTCGCGCAGCGGGTACTGCGCGGCGTGCCGAAAGAGCACCTCCGGTGGCGCCGCGGCGATGCCCCGCCGCAGCTCCTCGAGGTCGCCGACGGGCTCGCCCCAGGGGCGGATCAGGTGCGTCACGCCGCACAGCTCGAACGCGTCGTCCATCATGGTCACTGCGGCCGCCTGGGCTCCTCGTCGTCCAGCGAGCGCAGGTACTCGACCACGAAGTCCCGCGCGAGGTCGCGGCAGCCGAGGCCGAAGGCCAGCGCCAGGCCGAGGCCGGCGGCGGCGGCGGCGATGATCCCGATGGCCATCACGAACTGGGCCGCGAAGCCGAGCTGCTCGAGCGCCAGCAGCGCGGCGAACCCGGTGAGGATGACGGTGGTCACCTGGCCCAGCAGGCGCGCGCTGCGGACGTCGGCGGACTCGAGCACGCGGCGCGTGGCCCCGCCGATCAGCAGGGCGACCACGGTGCCCGCGGCGAGCAGGATGGACGCGGTCACGATGCGCTGCAGCACGTCGCCGATCCGGGTGCCGACCGAGATGGCCAGGCTGAAGCCGAGCGCCTCGAGCGCGAGCAGCACGGCGCAGCCCAGGACGATCCAGTAGGCCGTGCGCGCGGCGACCACGGCCGGCTCGTGCCGCGCCACGGCGCGCGCGCCCACCAGCCAGCGCAGGCCGTCGTTGAAGCGCAGCGCGCGCAGGGCGGCGCGCAGCAGCCGCTCGGCGAG
>CAZSQE010000286.1:1344-3742 GCA_964608905.1 uncultured bacterium
CTCGGCGAGGCGCTCCGTCAGGCCGGGGGCGGTCGCGGCCCCGGGGAGCAGTTGCATCAACATGGCGTCACCTCCGCGGTGCGTCCGGCCTCAGCCGGACGGGGGCCCGGGCGCGCCGCCGGGGGCGGGCGTTGCGTCCCGGGCCGGGGTCAGGAGATCCAGGCCGACGATCGTGTCGAGCACGTCGAGCGTCCAGTCGAAGATGTTCCGGCGCAGCACGGTCTCGCGCAGCGCGCCCATCCGCTCGCGGCTGGCCTCCTCCGGTTCGGACAGCGCCGCGTGGTAGGCGTCGGCGAGGGCCTCGCGGTCGTAGGGCGAGACGATCCAGGCGCGCTCCAGCTCGCGCGCGGCGCCGGTGAAGGGGGAGAGCACGAGCGCGCCGCGCAGGTCGGGCGAGGCGGCGAGGTACTCCTTGGCGACCAGGTTCATGCCGTCGTGGAGCGAGGTGACGGTGCACAGGTCGGCCAGGCGGTAGTAGGGGAGCAGCTCGCGGAAGTCGAGGTTGGCCTCGATGAGGTGCACGGTGGGTCCCGCCGCCCGGGGGTAGCGGCGGTTGATCTCCTCCGCCCAGCGCCGCGCGCGCGTCTGCACCGCGCGATACTCGCGCAGCTCGATGCGCGAGGGGACGCCGACCTGCACGAAGACGAAGCGCCCGCGCCACTCCGGGTGCTTCTCGAACAGGCGCTCGAGCGCCTCGAAGCGCTCGGCGATGCCCTTGGTGTAGTCGAGGCGGTCCACGCCGAGGCCGACGCGGCAGCCCTCGAGGCCGAGCCGCCGGCGGATGGCGGCCTCCTCGCGGCGGACCTCGGCGGTCTCCGCCAGGGCGGCGATCTCCTCGGCGTCCACGCTGATGGCGAAGGGCCGCACCCAGGTGCGCCGCCCGCCGCGGTCCACCGCCAGGCGCTCGGCGTCCACCCGCGCCTCGAGCGTCTCGGCCACCGAGTCGAGGAAGTTCAGCGCGTGCCGGCGGATGTGGAAGCCGACGACGTCGTTGGCCAGCATCCCCTCGAGCAGCTCCTGCTTCCAGGGCAGGATGCGGAACACCTCGGGGTTCGGCCACGGGATGTGCCAGAACGTCGCCACCTGCAGGTCGGGGCGGCGCTCCTTGATGAAGCGCGCCGCCAGCGCGAGGTGGTAGTCCTGCAGGAAGACGAGCGCCGGCTGGTCCCCGGCCTCGGCGATCGCCGCGTCGGCGAAGCGGCGGTTCACCTCGCGGTACGACTCCCAGTCGGCGAGCCGGAAGCGCGGCCGGACGTAGACGACGTGACACAGCGGCCAGAGGGCGCTGTTGGCGAAGCCCGAGTAGTAGCGGGCGTGGTCCTCGGGCGTCAGCCAGACGCGGCGCAACGTGTAGCGCGGACGCTCCGGTGGGCAGCCCACCCGGTCCTGCGCGTCCACCGTCTCGCGATCCGCGTCGCCGCTGCCGTGCGCCACCCAGGTGCCGCCCAGCGCCTGCATGACGGCGTCGAGCGCCACGGTGAGCCCGCCGGCGGTGCGCACCACGCGGATCGCCTCGCCCTCGTGCTGGTGGGAGTAGGGCTCGCGGTTCGAGACCACGACGAGGCGGCGGCCGGGGAGGTGGGCCTGGGCCCAGGCCACGAGGTCCTCGCGGGTCGTGCGGGGTGGCCCCTCGCTGCGCTGCTGCGAACGGATGGCGGCACGGCCCAGGGCCGCTCGCGCCCGCTCGGCAAGGTCCACGGCGTCCTCCTCGGTGTGCCTGGCTGCGGCGGTGGCGGCACGGATCGGCGCGTCGTGGCCGACGGGCTCCCGGCCCGTCGCCCTCCCGGTTTGACAGCGGACCGAGGCTACGCAAACCTGACCGCACGGTCAACCTTGCCCGGTCACCCCGGAGCCCCGACATGTCGCGTGCCCCGCGCCCCGCCGGCGTCCCGCCCCGCCTGTGGGAGCTCGTCTCCCTCGCTCCCCGTCGCCTCCTGATGCTCGACTACGACGGGACGCTGGCGCCGTTCCGGGTCGCGCGCGGCGAGGCCCGGCCGCTGCCGCGCTCGATGGAGCTGCTGCGTCGCATCCTCGCCGGCACGCGCACCTCGGTGGCGATCGTCTCGGGTCGCCCGGTGAACGAGGTCGAGCGGCTGGTCGGCCCGCTGCCGGCGCTGCTCGTGGGCGAGCACGGCTGGGAGCGCCGCCTGCCCGGCGGGCGCGTGGTGCGCCGGCCGCTGCCCGCCCCGGCGGCGCGCGCGCTCGACCGCGCGGAGCGGTTGGCGCGCGAGGCGGGCTGGGGCGGCCGGCTCGAGCGCAAGCGGTCGGGCGTCGTCCTGCACACGCGCGGCCTGCCGGCGGCGGCGGCGCGCGCGCTCGAGCGCCGCTGCGCGCTGGCGTGGCGGCCGCTGGCCCGCGGTGGCGCGGGGCGGGTCGAGCGCATCCACGGCGGCATGGA
>CAZSQE010000287.1:0-3731 GCA_964608905.1 uncultured bacterium
TAGCGGAAGGCGTGACAGCCGGGCTCGACCGGATGGGGAGCGCCGTGGCGGGAGCTTCCCACCAGACCGCATTGGTCCAACGGATTTCGCGCACCTGTTCGGGGATGACCCGCTCCATCTCGGCCAAGACCTTATTCGCCTCGGCGAGCGCCCCGCGCCGCTGGGCCGCCAGCCCGAGCGCGGTGAGCGCCCCGGCGTCGCCCGGGTCCAACTCGAGCACGCGGCGGTGCCAGCGCTCCGCCTCGTCCGCCTGCCCCATCCCGGCGAGCGCGGCGGCGTACGTCTGCAGCCCCGGCAGGTACGCGGGGCCCAGCTCGACGGCGCGCCGCAGGCGGGCGAGGCCCTCGTCCACCCGCGACTCGGCCAGACACGCCTTGCCCAGCAGGTGCTCGCCCACCGCGCTCTCGCCGGTGGCCTGGCGCGCATACGTGAACAGCGTGCGCGTGTCCCGCCAGCGCGTCACCTGCCGCGCGGTCAGCGCGCCGAGCAGCACCAGCACCGCGACGGCGGCTGCGGCCACGGCGGGCACGGCGCGGCGCGGCACGCGGCCCACGCCCCACAGCAGGGCGATGCCGAGCCCGATGCCCGGCAGGTAGGTGTAGCGATCGGCGTGGCTCTGCAGCCCCACCTGCACCACGCCGATCACCGGCACGAGCATGCCGACGTACCACAGCCAGCCGACGGTCACCGCGGGGCGGCGGCGCGCCGCCCACAGCGCCAGCGCGGTCGCGCCGAGCAGCGCCGCGGCCGCGGCCAGGGCGGAGCCGGCGTGCACCTCGTAGAACGGGTAGAAGGGGGCGAGCGCGGCGGGCCACAGCGTCATCAGCGGGTAACGCCAGTAGGCGATGGCGGCGTTGCCGAGCCGCTCGCCGATCCCCAGCCCGCTCACCGCGCCGGTCTGCTGCTGCACCAGGAAGGTCACCACCGCGGCGGCGGCGGCCAGCAGGAACAGCGGCCATTTCTCCGCGAAGAGGCCCGTCAGCGAGCGTCGCGGCGCGCGGCAGGGCGAGACCCCCGGCGGCGCGGCGATGCCGGACCTGCGCTTCGCGGGGGCATCCCAGCGCCCGAGCGGCCAGACGTCGAGCAGCACGAGCACGAACGGCAGGGTCACCAGCATCGGTTTGCTCATGAGCCCGAACGCCAGCGACAACGCGACGAGGGCGTAGCGGCCGGCGCCGGGCCGCGCCGCCCACGCGCGGTACGCCTCGAGGGTCAGCACGAAGAACAACCCGCTCAGCACGTCCTTGCGCTCGGCCACCCAGGCCACCGACTCGACGCGCAGCGGGTGCAGGGCGAACAGCGCCCCGAGCAGCAGGCTGCGCCACCAGGCGCCGGTGTAGCGGTGCAGCGTCACCACCAGCAGCAGGGAGGTCGCGAGGTGCAGCAGCAGGCTCGTCGCGTGGTGCCCGGCGGGGGCCAGGCCGAAGAACTGCGCGTCCAGCATGTGCGACAGCGAGGTGAGCGGGTGCCAGTTGTTGGCGTGCGCGGAGTGCAGCGACCACAGGATGCCGCGCCAGGTAACGCCCTCGCGGACCCACGGGTTCAGCACGACGTACGACGTGTCGTCGAGCAGCATCCAGCCGTTGCGCACTACCCCGGCGAAAGCGGCCACCACCGCGAGGCCGAGCAGCGCCAGGCCCAGCCCGCGCAGCGCGGCAGGGGGCGCGGACGCGGGGGCGGTCATCGCCCTAGGCCGTCCCCAGGCGGTGCACGCGCAGCGAGTTGGTGGAGCCGGCCACGCCGGGCGGCGTGCCCGCCACCAGCACCACCAGGTCGCCCGGCTCGGCGCGGCCCAGCTCGAGCATGGCGCGGGTCACGGTCGCGACCATCTCGTCGGTCGTGCGCACGTCGGGCACGACGAACGCCTCGGCGCCCCAGACCACCGAGAGCTGTTCGCGCACGCCGGGCTCGCTGGTGAAGGCGTAGAGCGGCACCGGCTCGCGGTGCGAGGCGAGCGTGCGCACGGTCGAGCCGCTGCGGGTGAAGGCGACCAGCGCGCGCGCGCCGAGGCCGCGTGCGACCTCGGCCGCGGCGCGGGCGATGGCGTCCTGCACGGTGGGGACGTCGGCCGACGGCGGCAGCGGGCGCACCCCCTCGATCTCGCAGGCGACGATGATGCGCCGCATCGTCTCGACCACCTGGACGGGGTGGCGCCCCACCGCGGTCTCGGCGGTGAGCAGCAGGGCGTCGGCGCCGTCGAGCACGGCGTTGGCCACGTCCGAGACCTCGGCCCGGGTGGGGCGCGTGCGGCCGACCATGGAGTCGAGCATCTGGGTGGCGACGATGACGGGCTTGCCGTGCTCCCGGGCCAGCCGCACCGCCCGCTTCTGCACCAGCGGCACCTGCTCGAGCGGCATCTCGACGCCGAGGTCGCCGCGCGCCACCAGCAGGCCGTCGAAGGCGGCGACGATGTCGCTCATGCGCTCCACCGCCTCGGGCTTCTCGAGCTTGGCGAAGACCGGCACGCACCGCCCGGCCCGCTCCATGGCCGCCCGCACCAAGGCGGCGGCGGAGGCGTCGCGCACGTAGGAGAGCGCCACCATGTCCACGCCCAACCCCAGCACGAAGGCCAGGTCGTCGAGGTCCTTCGGGGTCAGGGCGGGCGCGCTCACGCGCACGCCCGGCAGGTTGATGCCCTTGCGGTCGGAGACCTCGCCGCCCTCGACCACGCGGCAGGTCACGCGCACGCCGTCCGTGGCCAGCGCCTCGAGCCGCACCAGGCCGTCGTCGAGCAGCAGCGTGTCGCCGGGCCGCACGTCGCGCGCCAGCCCCTCGTAGGTGGTGGAGGCGCCGTGCGCGTCGCCCGGGACCGGCTCGGTGCTGAGGGTGAACTCCGCGCCGGCGACGAGCGTGACCGGCCCGCCGGGGAAGACGCCGAGGCGGATCTTGGGCCCGGCCAGGTCGGCCATCACCCCCACGGCGCGCCCGGTGGCCGCGGCCGCGCTGCGCACGCGTTCGTAGCCGTCGCGGTGCCACTCGTGCGTGCCGTGCGAGAGGTTGAAGCGGATGGCGTCGGCGCCGGCGTCCACCAGGGCGCGGACGGTCGCCGGCGCGGCGCTGGCGGGACCGAGCGAGGCGATGATCTTGACGCGGGGCGTGGCGAGGGAAGGCGCGGGCGTCATGCGTCAGGCCTCCGGAACGACAGGTGGACCGCGGCCCCGTGGCCCGCGGCGGCCTGCGCCGCCGGGGCGGCCGTGAAGGTGGGGTGGATGATGGGATTTGAACCCACGACAGCCGGAGCCACAGTCCGGTGCTCTACCAGCTGAGCTACACCCACCACCATGAGGACGCGGAGCGCGCGAAGCAAGGCAGACTGGCGCGCCTGGAGGGAATCGAACCCCCGACCGACGGATTAGAAATCCGTTGCTCTATCCTTCTGAGCTACAGGCGCAGGACGATTCCGCTCGACCGGCCGCCCGGACCCGCGGCCGGGCCTTCCGGGCCCCCCGGAGCGCCCGCCGCGGGGGGCCAAGCAAGTCGGGGCGAGAGGATTTGAACCTCCGACTCCCTGCTCCCAAAGCAGGTGCGCTACCGGACTGCGCCACGCCCCGGACAAACCGTAGGCATTCGGCAGGGGAGGATAAGGGCCGGGTCGCGGGGCCGTCAAACCCGGCCCGGGGCCTCGCGCGGGCGCGGCGCTCCGCGCGGGCGCCGGGGACCTCGCGCGGGCGCGGCGCTCCGCGCGGGCGCCGGGGACTTCGCGCCGGGCGCCGCGTTCCGCGCGGAGCGCC
>CAZSQE010000288.1:0-3689 GCA_964608905.1 uncultured bacterium
GGCGTACTGCGCGTCGTCGAGCGCGCCGCGGCGGTGCATGCGCCCGGCGATCATGCGCACGCGGCGCTCGATGCGCCGCGAGGGCGCCAGCGGTGAGTAGCGGCGCGGGTTGATGACGACCGCCGCCAGCAGCGCCGCCTGCCGCGGCGACAGCTCGGCGGCGGAGACCCCGAAGTAGTGCCGTGCCGCCGCCTCGGCGCCGTAGACGCCGTCGCCCCACTCGATCAGGTTCAGGTACAGCTCGAAGATGCGCCGCTTGGACAGCGCCCGCTCCATGCGCAGCGCCAGGAAGGCCTCGGTCAGCTTGCGGGTGACGGTGCGTTGCCCGCCGAGGTAGAGGTTCTTGGCCAGTTGCTGGGTGATGGTGCTGCCGCCGCGCACGGCGCGGCGCTCCTCGAGGTCGCGCCGGGCGGCGGCCTTCAGCTCGTTCCAGTCGAGGCCGCCGTGCCGGAAGAAGGCGTCGTCCTCGGCGGTCAGCACCGCGCGCCGCAGCAGCGGCGAGACGCGCTCGTAGGGCACCCAGGCCTGCCGCGGGCGCCAGGCCCGCCCGGCCCGGCTCGCCTCGGCGGCGCGGGCCCGCATGAGCGCGGTGGTGCGCGGCGCCTCGCGCGCCAGGCGGCCCACGTCGTAGAGGCCGGCGCGGGCGGCCGACAGCGCCACCAGCGCGCCGAGGGCGGCGAGCAGGACGAGCGCGGCGATCCGGGCGATGCGCTTCACGCGGCGGGCCTCCGGGGTGGTCGAGGGAGGAGGGGAGTCTAGCAGCCGTCCGCGCGGCGACAAGCCGGTCCTTGCCCGGCCCGGGGAACGGTTCCTATACTCGCCGTTCGTCGCATCGGGGGGACGCCGGCCGTGGCCGGGCCCCCGGCTCTCTCCGTGGAGGGAACGTGGATCCGATCCAGTGGAACGACCTGCAGGCCATGCTGCTCTCGGCCGTGCTCGGCACCATCGTCGGCTGGGAGCGACAACTCGGCCGCAAGCCGGCGGGCCTGCGCACGCACGTGCTCGTCTGCCTTGGCTCGACCATGTTCGTGCTCATGGCGCCGCACGCCGTGCGCAACTTCGGCATGAACACGTTCGACCCCACCCGCATCGTGCACGGCATCATCACCGGGGTCGGCTTCCTCGGCGCGGGCAGCATCATCCGCCAGGAGGGCTACGTCGCGGGCCTGACCACGGCGGCGAGCATCTGGATCGTGGCGGCCATCGGCACGGCGGTGGGCGTGCATGCCTACATGCTGGCCGTCATCGGCACCGTGCTCACGCTCATCGTGCTCGAGTGGTACCGCTGGGTCGAGCGCCGCGTCTCGGCGCGCACCGGCAGCGGCGCGGACGAGGTCTGAGCGCGTGCGCTCCGCGACCGAGTACCTGACGGTGGATCTGCCCACCCGGCGCGGCTTCGTCAACATCACCGGCGAGGTCGAGCGCGTGGTCGCGGCGAGCGGCGTGCGCGAGGGGCTGGTGCTCGTCAACCCCATGCACATCACCGCCAGCGTCTTCATCAACGACGACGAGCCGGGGTTGCACGCCGACTACGAGCGCTGGCTCGAGCGGCTCGCGCCGCACGAGCCGGTGCGGGACTACCGCCACAACGACACCGGCGAGGACAACGCCGACGCCCACCTGAAGCGCCAGGTCATGGGTCGCGAGGTGGTGGTGGCGATCACCCGCGGGAAGCTCGACCTCGGCACGTGGGAGCGCATCTTCTACGGCGAGTTCGACGGCCGGCGGCGCAAGCGCATCCTCGTCAAGGTGATCGGGGACTGACGGCCGGTTACGGGCCGGACCTCACGTAGTACGTGAAGCCGCCCGCGCGCCCGCCGCGCCGCGCGCCCGGCCGCCCCGGGGGCGGCCCGGGGCCGCTTCCCGCGTGGGCGGCTTTTCGCTAGAGTCGGTCCCGACCGAGCCCTCCCGGGCCGCCGGCCGGCGGCCCCGTCCCTTCCCGAAGGAGACCCTGCCGTGTCCCGTTCGCCCGTCGAGTCCCTCGTCGTCGAGGGCACGACCAAGATCGTCCTGCTCGTCCTCGACGGGCTGGGTGACATCCCGTCCGAGTCGCGCGGCTGGGTCACGCCGCTCGAGGCCGCCCGCACCCCGAACTTCGACGCCCTCGCGCCGCGCTGCGCGCTGGGCCGCGTCCTGCCCGTCGCCCCGGGGGTGACGCCCGGCAGCGGCCCGGGCCACCTGGCGCTGTTCGGCTACGACCCGCTCGAGACCACGGTGGGCCGCGGCGTGCTGGAGGCGATCGGCGCCGGCGTCGAGCTGCAGCCCGGCGACGTCGCCGCGCGCGCCAACTTCTGCACCGTGGACGCCGCGGGCGTGATCACCGACCGGCGCGCCGGCCGCATCCCGAGCGAGGAGTGCGCGCGCCTGGTCGGGATCCTGGCGGAGAAGGTGCGCCGCATCGAGGACGTGGACGTCCTGCTCAAGGCCGGCAAGGGCCACCGCTTCGTCGTCGTGCTGCGCGGCCCCGGCCTGGCCGGCGACGTGAGCGACGCCGACCCGCACAAGGAGGGACGCGCCATCCCGCCGGCGGCGCCGCTCGGCGCCGCGGCCGGCTCGGCCAAGACGGCGCGCGTCGTCAACGAGTTCGTCGCGCGGGCCGCGGCGCTGCTGCACGCGGAGCGGCCGGCCAACGCCGCGCTCATGCGGGGGCTCTCGGAGCGTCCGAACCTCCCGGGTTTCCGCGAGCGCTTCCGGCTGCGGGCGGCCGCGCTGGCCGCCTACCCGATGTACCGCGGCGTCGCCCAACTGGCCGGCATGGAGGTGCTGCCGGTGGGCGAGACCCCGCTCGAGGCCTTCGCGGCGGCGAAGGCGGCGTGGGCCGGGTACGACTTCTTCTTCATCCACGTCAAGGGTACGGACCAGGCGGGGGAGGACGGGGACTTCGACGCCAAGGTGGCCGCCGTCGAGGCGGTGGACCAGGCCCTGCCCGCGCTGCTGGCGCTCGAGCCGGACGTGCTGTGCGTCTCGGGTGACCACTCCACCCCGGTGCCGGTCAAGCAGCACTCCTGGCACCCGGTGCCGACGCTGGTCTACGCGCCGCTGTGCGGTGCCGACCGGGCGCCGCGCTTCCACGAGCAGACCGCGCGCACCGGGAGCCTCGGCCTGCTCGCGAGCAAGGACCTGATGGCGGTGCTGATGGCCAACGCCGGCCGCCTCGACAAGTACGGAGCCTGACCGTGAGGACCCTCTGGATGAGCTGCATCGCCGTGCTGCTCGGCACGGCGCCGGTCTGCCGGGCGGACACGCCCTCGCCGCTCGACCTCGGCCGTTTCTACGCCTACCCCGGCGCGCTGTCCGGCCCCGGCTCGGCCGCCTCGGCGGGGTTCGCCCTGGCGGACCGCTGGGCCGGCGACGAGCCCTTCGACAACCCGGCGGCCGCGCCCGCGCGCGGCGTCCTGGCGGCGCCGGTCCTGCAGCGGGTGAAGCGCCAGGACCTGGCCGCCGACTACCGCAGCTACGACGAGACCGCCGGCTACGTGGACGTCGCCGGCGGCTGGCTGTCGCTGCCGGTGCGCGGCTTCGGCGTGGTCCTCTACGCCGGCCAGCCCGTGCTGCGCCGCGAGGAGCAGTCGTTCGTCGCCAAGCCCGGCCAGGTGCCGGGCACGTTCGCCTCCGCGGGCGAGTCCCGGGAGTTGCGCGCCGGCCTCGCCGTCTCGCGCGCGTGGCGGGGGGGGAGACTGGGCCTGGGG
>CAZSQE010000289.1:0-3689 GCA_964608905.1 uncultured bacterium
GAGGTGGTGGTGAGTTCGAGGTCGCTCACCCCCGGCACCGCCATGACGGCGCGGCGCACGTCCCGCTCGATGTTCTCGCGCAGCGGGCAGGCGGCGGTGGTCAACACCAGCGTGAAGGCGACCTTGCCGCCCTCCACGCGCAGGTCCTCGACCATGCCGAGGCTCACCAGGTCGCGGTGCAGATCGGGGTCCTGCACGCCGCGCAGGGCGGCCAGGACGTCTTCGGGACGGACGTTCGACATGGGCGCAGGCACTCTCCGAACTGGGTGTGGCGGCGGGCCCCGCGAGCGGCTCCGGGGGGTCGCGCCGGCCGTCCGGCGGGGCCGCGGCCCGGGCCGGTTGGACGGGAACAGGTCAGCCTAGGTTCGCTCCCGGGTCCCGTCAAGCACCGGCCCGGGCCGGGCGCGCCATGCCAATCCCGGCGGCCCGGGCGTGGCGGCCCGCGTCAGCGCGGGGGACGCCGCCTGCCCGCCAGCAGCCGCTCCCACTCCTTCATGCGCCCGGCGATCTCCGCCTCGTGGCCGGAGGCCGTCGGCTCGTAGAAGCGCCGGCCGACGAGCTCGTCGGGCAGGTGCTGTTGGTCGGCGATGCCGCCCGCCTCGTCGTGGGCGTAGCGGTAGCCCTGGCCGTAGCCCAGCTCCTTCATCAGCCCGGTCGGCGCGTTGCGGATGACGAGCGGCGGCGGCAGGCTGCCGCTCTCCTCGACCTCGGCCGTGGCCCGCTTCAGGCCGACGTAGACGGCGTTGCTCTTGGGCGCGGTGGCCAGGTAGACGGCGCACTGCGCCAGCGCCAGCTCGCCCTCGGGGGTGCCGAGCTGGTGGTAGGCCTGGAAGGCGGCGACCGCCAGCGGCAGGGCCTGCGGGTCGGCGTTGCCCACGTCCTCGCTGGCGAAGCGCACCAGGCGGCGCGCCACGTAGAGCGGGTCCTCCCCCGCGGCCAGCATCCGCGCCAGCCAGTACAGCCCGGCGTGCGGGTCGGAGTCGCGCAGCGACTTGTGCAGCGCCGAAATGAGGTTGTAGTGCTCCTCGCCCGCGCGGTCGTAGCGCAGGTGGCGGCGCGCCAGCGCCTGCCGCACCGCGTCCACGGTGATCACGGCGGGCCCTCCCTCCGCCCCGGGGGCCGCGGCCGCGGCCGCCAGCTCGAGCGTGTTGAGCGCGCGCCGGGCGTCGCCGTCGGCGCTGCGGGCGATCAGCTCGAGCACGTCGGGCGCAGCGGTGCAGGCGCCGCCCAGCCCGCGCTCGGCGTCGGCCAGCGCGCGCCCGAGCAGCGCGACCAGGTCCGGCACGCCCAGCTCGCGCAGCACGATGACCCGCATGCGCGACAGCAGCGCCGCGTTGACCTCGAACGAGGGGTTCTCGGTGGTGGCGCCGATGAGCACGATGTCGCCCTTCTCCACGTGCGAGAGGAAGGCGTCCTGCTGCGCCTTGTTGAAGCGGTGGATCTCGTCCACGAACAGGAGCGTCGGGCGCCCCGAGCAGCGCCGCTCGATCACCGCGCGCGCCATCGTCTCCTTGACCTCCTTGACCCCGGAGAGCACGGCGCTGAAGGCCACGAAGGGCACGCCGGCGCCGGCGGCGATCAGCCGGGCGATGGTGGTCTTGCCCGAGCCCGGCGGCCCCCACAGCACGACCGAGGAGAGGTGGCGGCCGGCGCGCATGAGGGCCAGCGGCGAGCCCGGCGTGAAGAGCTGCGGCTGGCCCACCAGCTCGTCGAAGGAGCGCGGCCGCATCCGCGCGGCCAGCGGCGCCAGCGAGCCGGCCGGCGGGTCCGGCCCGGGCGGTCCCGCGGGCTCGCCCCCGCGCGGCGGGCCGGGGCCGAAGAGGTCGCCGCTCACGCGCCGTCCTCCCCGCTGCCGCCGGCGCGGGCCGGGCCCGGCGGGATCCCCCCCGCCGCGAAGAGCGGCCCGAGCGCCTCGCCCGCCGGCCGCGGGTGCTTCGCCGTCCAGGCGAGGACGGCCCGGGCCGCCTCCTCGACCGTCACCGGGCGGCCCAGCGCCACGCCCTGCTCCTCGAGCCGCTGGAACAGCTCGGCCAGCACCGGCGGCTCGACGTTGCTGCGGCGCAGCAGGCCGGGGTCCTGGAAGATCTCGCGCGGCGGGCCCTGCGCGGCGATCTCGCCGCCCCCGACCAGCACGTAGACGCGGTCGGCCATGGCCGGGATGACGTTGATGTCGTGGGTGGCCATGACCAGCGCGACGCCCTGCTCGCGGTGCAGCCGGTTCAGCAGCCCCACCAGGTCGCTGCGCGAGGCGGGGTCGAGCCCCTCGAAGGGCTCGTCGAGCACCAGCAGCTCGGGCTCCAGCACCAGCGCCCCGGCCAGCGCCACCTTGCGCTTCTCCCCGCCGGAGAGGTGGTGGCAGACCTTGTGGCGCAGGTGGGCGATGTCCACCCGGTCGAGCGCCGCCGCCACCATGCGCTCGACCTCGGGGCCGGCGTAGCCGTAGGAGCGCGGCGAGAACGAGACGTCGTCCCACACCGTCGGGGCGATGATCTGCTCGTCCACGTCCTGCAGCAGCACGCCGATGCGCTCGCGGATGCGGTTGTAGTGCCGCGCCGGGTTCACGCCGAAGACCGAGACCTCGCCCTCGGCGGGCTCCAGCAGCCCGAGGACGTGGAACAGCAGCGTGGTCTTGCCGCAGCCGTTCGGGCCCACGACCACCACCCGCTCGCCGGCGCGCACCTCGAAGTCGAGCCCGCAGAGGTGGACCTGGGTGCGATCGGCATAGACGTGGCGCACGCAGGAGACGCGGACGATGGGCTCGCTCACGGCTGCCTCCACAGCAGCAGCGCGGCGGCGGCCACCGCCGCGCCCGCCGCGCCCACCAGGACGTCGGCCCGCGAGCCCTCGCGCCAGTGCCGGCAGCCGCAGATGCGGCCGCTGTGGCCGCGCAGCAGCATCGCCGCGTAGAGGCGCTGGCTGCGATCGAAGCCGTACAGCACCATGGTGGCGAAGCCCTCCCCGGCCAGCACGAGCCGCCGCCGCGCCGGGCCGGTGGTGCCGCCGCGCAGGCGCAGCGCGCGCCACAGGCTGCCGGTGCGCTCCATGAGCCCGAACAGGGCGCGGTAGGTGAGGAACATCCCGTCGCCGACGTTGCGCGGCAGCACGCGGGACAGGGGCGTGAAGAGGTTCGGGTACGGCGTGGTGCCCACCAGCCACACCGCCGCGAGGCTGGCGACCAGCGGGCGCAGCACCAGGCGCGCGGGCGTGGCCACCGTGCCGTCCCAGCGCGCCAGCACGAACAGCGCGGTGAAGGCGATGGGGTACGCCGAGGCGGCCAGCGTGAGCCGCCACGGCAGGCGGGCGGTGAGCGCCAGCGCCCAGGCCACGGCGTAGAGCACCGCCAGCAGCCGCAGCGAGGGCGCGAAGACGGCGAGCAGCACGAGCAGGGCGGCGAGCAGCATCTTGGACAGCGCGCTGGCCCGGTGCCACGGCGTGCGCCCGGCGCTCGCCAGCCAGTCGATCTGCGCCAGCGTGTTGATCACGCCCGGTCCCCCGCGCCGCGCGATCCGCCGGGCAGCAGGTCCGGCCGGACGCGCACGAGGAAGCGGGCGACGCCGTAGGCCACCGCCGACTCGACCAGGATGCCGATCAGCCACAGCGGGAACGCCACCCCGGCCGCCAGTTGCACGCGGCCGGGCCCCGTGCCCGCCGCCCGCAGCGCGCCCAGCATGACCGCCAGCCACATCGCC
>CAZSQE010000290.1:0-3684 GCA_964608905.1 uncultured bacterium
CGTCTACGCCGGGCGGCCGGGCTTCGGCGTGCTGCTGCGCCGCCAGTGGCTCTACCTCGCCGCGCTCGGCCTGTGGACGCTCGACCTCGCCGCACTGGCGGCCGCGCTGCTGAGCGGCGACGCCCGCGCCTGGGCGGCGTGGGTGGCGCTGCCGCTGGTGCCGCTCGTGCCGATGAGCCTGCGCAAGCGCAGCCCGCGGCTGGCGCTGCACTCGCTGCTCACCTGGACGCTGCACGGCCTCGGCCTCGTCGCCGGCCTGCTGCGGCCGCTGCCGCGCGCGCGGGAGGCGGCATGCTGATCCACGCCGCCACCGACAACGACATCCACCCGCCGCTGTTCGGCGGCACGCAGCGCGCCTTCGGCCTCTGCCGCGGCCTGGCGCGGCGCCACGACGTCAGCGCGCTGTGCGTGGTGCCCAACCGCACCGTGGCCCCGGCCGAGGAGCGGGTGGCCGGCGTGCGGCTGCTGCGGCGCAAGGCGTGGTACACGAGCCTGGCCTGGCGGCTCGAGCAGGCCCGGCTGGCGCCGATGTTCACCGCCGCGTGGGGGCACTCCCGGTCGGCGCGCGCGCTGGCCCGCGCCTTCCCGGGCCCGGCCGACGCGGTGCTGGCCGACCTCTACCTGACCGGCCTGTTCGCGGCCGATCCGGCGCCGGTCAAGGTCTACACCGCGCACAACGTCGAGGTGGACCACTTCCGCATGACCCGCGCCGACGTCGCGTTCCCGGCGTTCTGGGCGGCGCGGCTGCGCGCGCTCGAGGGCGGCGCCGTCGCGCGCGCCACGCTGACCGTGGTCTGCTCGGACGAGGACGCCGCGCGCATGCGCGAGCTCTACGGCGCGGCGGACGCGGCGCTGGCCGTCATCCCCAACGGCTACGACGAGACCGCGGTCCGCCCGCCCACCGCGGCGGAGCGCGCGCGGGCCCGGGCCGCCCTCGGGCTCGGCGAGCGGGACTACGCGGCGCTGTTCGTGGGCTCGGACTTCCCGCACAACCGCGCCGCGCTGGCGTGGATCATGGACCGCGTCCTGCCGGCGCTGGCGGCGGACGGCTTCCGGCTGCTGGTGGCCGGCTCGGTGACCCGCTCGCTCACCGGCCGGCGCGAGCCGTGGCTGACCGCCCGGGCGGAGACGCCCGACCTGACGCCGCTGCTCCACGCCGCCGACGCCGGGCTCAACCCGGTGACCACCGGCGGTGGCAGCAACGTGAAGCTGCCGACCTACCTCGCCGCCGGGCTGGCGGCGGTGACCACGCCGTTCGGCCTGCGCGGCTACGCGCCGCTGCGGCCGCACGTGGTCGTGGCGGCGCTGGAGGAGACGGCCGCCGCGCTGCGCGAGCGCCCGGCCGGCTGGCTGGCGCGCGGACAGGCGGCGCCGGCGGAGGTGGCGGAGCACGCGTGGGGGCGGCTGGGGGAGAGGCTGGGCGAGGCGCTGGAGGAGCGGAGTGGGAAGGCCGCGGCACGGGTCACCGGGAGGACGGGCGCATGAGGATCGCGATGATCGGGCAGAAGGGCATCCCGGCCACCTACGGCGGCATCGAGCGCCACGTCGAGGAGATCGCGCGGCGGCTGGGCGGCATGGGGCACCGCGTGGACGTCTTCTGCCGGCTCCACTACACGCCGCCGGGGACGACCCTGCAGGGCGTGGGCCTGCTGCGGCGGCCCAGCCTGCACACCAAGCACTTCGACACGCCCACGCACGTGGCCTGGGCGACGATCGAGTGCCTGCTGCGGCGCTACGACATCGTGCACTACCACGCGCTGGGGCCCTCGCTGTTCGCCGCCCTGCCGCGCCTGCGCGGCTCGCGCACCGTGGTCACCGTGCACGGCCTCGACTGGCAGCGGGAGAAGTGGGGGCGGCTCGCCTCCTGGGTGCTCAGGCAGTGCGAGCGCCCGGCGGCGCGCTTCCCCGATCACACCATCGTCGTCTCCAAGACGCTGCGCGAGCACTTCCGGAGGCACCACGGCTGCGAAGCCAGCTTCATCCCCAACGGCACCAACCTGCTGCCGGCGCGCCCGGCGCGCCGCATCCTGCAGCAGGGGCTGCAGCCCGGGAAGTACGTGCTGTTCGTCGGGCGTCTCGTGCCCGAGAAGGGCGTGCACTTCCTGTGCGAGGCGTTCGCGCAGATCGACACCGACCTGAAGCTCGCGCTGGTGGGCGGCGCGGCGGCCTCCGAGGACTACGTCGCGAGCATCAAGGCCTACGAGAGCGACCGCATCCGGCTGCTCGACTACGTCTACGGCGAGGAGCTGGAGGAGCTGTGGAGCAACGCCTACCTGGTGGTGCAGCCCTCCACGATGGAGGGGCTCTCGATCGCGCTGCTGGAGGCGCTGTCCTACGGGCGCTGCGTGCTGCTCTCGGACATCCCCGAGAACCTCGAGGTGGCGGAGGACTGCGCGGTCAGCTTCCGCAGCCGCGACGTCGGGGACCTGCGGGCGAAGCTCGAGGCGCTCGTCCGCGACCCCGCGCGGGTGAAGAGCTTCGAGGTGAAGGCGCGCGAGCACATCCGCCAGCACTACTCGTGGGAACGCGTGGCGAGGAACACCGAGGCGGTGTACCTGCGGCTGCTGGGCGGCGCGGCCCCGCGCCCCTGACCATGCCCTGCCTGGGCCGCCACTTCCGCGCGCTCGACGGCCGCTACCACGGGCCCGAGGGCGACGCCTTCGCGCTGGAGGAGCTGCGGCCGGTGGCGGAGCGCTTCCTGCCGCCGGGCGGCCGGGCGCTCGAGGTCGGCTGCGGCTACGGGCGGAACCTGGTGGCGCTGGCCTCGCTCCCGGCCGGTCTCGTGGCCGGCGCCGACCCGGAGGCCGCCCAGCTCGGGCGCGCCCGCGAGCGGCTGCGCGAGCGGCCGGCGGCGGAGCGCGCCCGCGTCGCGCTCGTGCGGCAGGAGCCGTTCCGCCTGCCCTTCGCCGCCGGCGCCTTCGACCTCGTCGTGCTCTGGCAGGTGCTCGAGCACGTGCTCGGCCCGGGGGCCAAGCAGCGGCTGCTGGCCGAGTGCGTGCGCGTGCTGCGCCCCGGGGGCCACCTGCTGGTCGAGACGCCCAACCTGTGGTTCCCGGTGGACTACCACGACAACAAGCTGCCGTTCGCGCACTGGACCGGCTCGGCGCGCCTGCGCACGTGGCTCACCTGGCGGGTGCGCGGCGAGCGCTACGCCCCGTCGGAGTACGTGAGCCTGCCCGGGCTCGAGCGGCTGCTGCGCCGCGCCGCGCCGGAGGCGCGCTGCACGCGGGCCACGCGCCTCTACTTCGCGGACGGCTTCGCCGGGGCATGGCGGTCGCTGGGCGGCACGCAGGTGGCGCTCAAGCGGATCATCTTCGCCGCGCTGGCCCCGGCGCACGCGCTGCTGTCGCTGGGCGGCGGCAGCGCCGACCTGCTCCTGCCGTCGCTGCGCGTCGTCTGGCGGGTGGAGAAGCCCCGCTGAGCTAGCGGTCCGGCGACAGCGGCGTGGCGCGGGCGTGCTCCGGCGTCAGCCACAGCCGCAGCGCCAGCAGCCGCTTGAGCAGGATGGTGGCGTCGGGGCAGGGCGCGAGCCGGTCCAGCAGCGGCCGGGCCGTCCCGTCGGCCACCGGGCCCAGCGAGGCCGCCACGCGCGCCGCCGACCGCACCAGCCGGCGCCAGCCGCCGGGCCGGCTCATCGGCTCGCCCGTCCGCGACTTCGCGGAGAGGGTTGCCTCGGGTGACGCG
>CAZSQE010000291.1:0-3656 GCA_964608905.1 uncultured bacterium
TCGCCCACCCAGCCCGGCGCCTCCGCACCGACGAAGGAGAGCGCGTCGGGCGCCCGGTAGGGCTGCTTCGTGCGGCCGAGGATCTCCTCCGGCAGCAGCCCGCGCGCCACCTCGCGCACGACGCACTTCTCCTCCAGCCCGCGCAGCCGGTAGCCGTCGGGCAGCGAGGCGGCCAGCGCCATGACCTCGCGGTCGAGGAAGGGGAAGCGCCCCTCGACCGAGTGGGCCATGAGCATGCGGTCGCCCTGGGAGGACAGGAGGTAGCTCGACAGCAGCGTGCGCACCTCGAGGTACTGGTCCTGGGCGAGGAACGACCAGCGCGCGAACTCGGGCGGCAGCGTGGCCAGCAGCTCCGCCACCGGGTCGGCCCCGGCCAGGGCGTCCCGCAGCGGCGGGGCCATGAGCCGCATGAGCGCCGCCGCCGAGCGCCAGCGCGGCCCGTGGCCGAAGCCCGGCTCGCGCCAGCGCGCCAGGTCCTGGCCGAAGAAGCGGCGGCTCATCGCCCCCTGCGAGACCGGCGAGCGGGCCAGCCAGGGGTAGAGCCGCTCGAGCAGCCGCGGGCGCAGCGTCGAGTCCGGCTGCCGCGCCCAGAATCGGCGCACCCGCGCCTCGCGGAACAGGTCGTAGCCGGCGAACCACTCGTCGGCGCCCTCGCCGGTGATGACCACCTTGATGCCGGCCTCGTGCACCAGCCGCGACAGCACGAACATCGGCGCCGGCGCGGTGCGCAGCAGCGGGCTCTCGGCGTGCGCCACCACCTCGGGGAACACCGCGGCGATGTCGCGCTTCGCGACCGCCACCTCGCGGTGCTCGCTGCCCAGGTGCTCGGCCATGCGGCGCTGGTAGCGGGCCTCGTCGTACTCGGCGTCCTCGAAGCGCACCGAGAAGGTCAGGAAGCGCTCGCCCTGGGCGCGCAGGCCCAGCGCGGCGATGAGCGAGCTGTCCAGCCCGCCCGACAGGTACGCGCCCACCGGCACGTCCGAGCGCACCAGGCGCAGCCGCGTGGCCTGCTCGAGCGCGTCGCGCAGCGCCGCCGCCGCGTCGGCCGGCGTGCCGCGGAAGCGTCCCGCCTCCCCCTCCGGGAAGCGCGGGCTCCACCAGGCGTGATCGGTCTGCCGTCCGGCGCGCACGACCCGCAGGTGCCCGGGCTCGAGCTGCGTCACGCCGGCGAAGGGCGTGCGCGGCGCCTGGCACGACCAGAAGGTGAAGACCTCGGCCAGTCCGTGCGGATCGAGCGCCCGCGGGATGGACGCGTCCGCGGCGAACAGCGCCTTGACCTCGCTGGCGAACCAGAGCCGCCCCTCGTGCTCGCACAGGAAGAGCGGCCGCACGCCGACCCGGTCGCGGCACAGCACCAGCTCGCCGGCGCGGGCGTCCCACAGCGCCACGGCCCACTGGCCGTTGAAGCGCTCGAAGGCCGCCTCGCGCCACGCCTCCCAGGCGTGCACGATGACCTCGGTGTCGCTGCGGGTGCGGAAACGGTGGCCCAGGGCCTCGAGCTCGGCGCGCAGCTCGACGTAGTTGTAGATCTCGCCGTTGAAGACGATCCACAGCGTGCCGTCCTCGTTGGCGAGCGGCTGCTGGCCGGTCGCGAGGTCGATGATCGAGAGCCGGGCGTGCGCCAGCCCGGCCCGCGCGTCGCGGTACGCACCCGTCTCCTCCGGACCGCGGTGGCGCAGGGCGCCGGCCATCCGGGCGAGGGGCTCGAGGCCCACCGGCCCGAGCCCCTCGCGCAGGGCCACCACCCCGGCGATGCCGCACATCAGGGATGGACCTCGGCCACCGGCTCCACCAGCAGCGGCGCCGCGTGCAGCGGCCAGGTGGTGCGGCGCTTCTGCTCGATGTCGCGGTAGACGCGCTCGACCTGCTCCGCCGTCATGCCCGCCGCCGCCGCGACCTCGGCCGCCGGCACGCCGTGGTTGCGCCCGACCAGGCACAGGTCCATGGCGTCGTAGGGCACGCCGAAGTAGAACTCCTCCTGCGTCTGCGGCAGCGAGAACGTCGCGGTGGTGGGCGGGCGGCGGCGGATCTCCTCCGGCACGCCGAGGAACTCCGCCAGCGCGTACACCTGTGACTTGTAGAGGTGGGCGATGGGCTTGAAGTCGGCGAGGCCGTCGCCGCCCTTGACGAAGAAGCCCTGGTCGTACTCGAGCCGGTTCGGGGTGCCCGCCACCGCGTGGTTGAGCCGGTCGGCGTGGTAGTAGAGCAGCATGGTGCGGGCCCGCTGCTTGAAGTTGGTGGCGGCGATGAGCTGCAGGTAGGCCGCCAGCGACATGCGCCGCGTCTCCTGCGTGCCGTCCGGCCGCTCGAGGGTGAGTTGGGAGACGTTCAGGCGCTCGCCGGCGAGCACCGAGGGCAGCACCACCTTGAAGCGCCACCCGGGGACGTAGTCCGGGAACACCATGCGGATGGCCTCGTCCTGCCGCTCGTAGCAGCCGGCGCCGGCCAGCAGCGGGGCGACGTCCTCGACGCGGGTCTCGACCCCGATGGCCTCGCCCAGCCGGCGGCCGAGGCGCAGCGCGTCGTCGCCCGAGTCGCGCTCGGGCAGCTGCAGCGCCAGGACCCGCTCCGGGCCCAGCGCGCGCGCGCACAGCGCCGCCACCACCGAGCTGTCGATGCCGCCCGAGACACCGACCACCGCGCCGCGGCGGCGCAGCCGCTCGTGCACCTGCTCGCGGATGCTCTTCCCGATCGCGGCCGTGGTGGCGGCCGGGTCCAGCTTCAGGACGTCACGGTCGAACAAGGGGCCTCCCCTCCGTGGGTACCGACGCGGCAGGATACCATCCCCGGCCGGGCCCGTGCAGCGCGCCGGGGGCGTCGTCGGGCACGGCCTACCGCTTCATCCCCGCCAGCTCGGGGTCGTCCCGCCACGCGCCGGCCGGCTCCGCGGCCATGCGCCGCACCAGCTCGGCGGCGATCTCCCCCAGTTGGGCCAGCCCGGCGTAGTCGAAGTCGGCGGCCACCTCGTCGCCCGGGTGGTGATAGGTGCGGGCGCGGTACTCGCCGTGCCGCGCCGCGCCCCAGTCCGCCGGGCGGCCCTCGTAGTCCATGCCCCCGTCCAGCCACGCCGCCGGCACGCCCGCCTGCAGCCACGCCAGCTGGTCGGAGCGGAACAGGAACCCCTGCTCGGGCACGAGGTCGCCGATCAGGCGCATCCCGCGCGCGGCCAGCACCGGTTCGAGCCAGCGCGCGAAGGCCGCCCGCGGCGCGCCGATCACCTTCAGGTCGCGCGTGCGGCCCCAGGGGTTCGCCATCTCGAAGTTCACCACGCCCCGCACGCGCTCGAGCGGGACCGCCGGGTGGCGCGTCTGCCAGGTCGAGCCCAGCAGCCCCTCCTCCTCCGCGTCCGCCGCCACGAACACCAGCGTCGGGCGCGAGGCGGAGTCGGTGCGAGCCCAGGCCTGCGCCAGCGCCAGCAGCACCGCCGAGGCGGTGCAGTTGTCCACCGCGCCGTTGTAGATCGAGTCGCCGGCCTCGGCCCGGCCGATGCCGAGGTGGTCGTAGTGCGCGGTCAGAACCACCGCCGCCTCCGCGCCGGGCAGCACGCCGACCACGTTGCGCCCCTCGACCGGGTGCGAGGCGAGGCGCGAGCGGACCTCGACCGCAACCGGCAGCTCGAACGGGCGGAACGAGGGCTGCTCGGCGCGGCGGCGCAG
>CAZSQE010000292.1:0-3637 GCA_964608905.1 uncultured bacterium
CAGTACGTCGTGCAGCAGACCTCCTGCCCCGCGCTGCTCGCCGCTCCCGGCTCGCTCGCCGACGAGGCGTCGGAGACGCGGCTGCTCGCCCCCGGCGCGCTGCGGGCCGAGGCCTACGCGCTCTTCCTCGCCCTGGCGCGCGAGTGGGCGCCGGACGCGGCGTGGCCCGCCGACTCGCTCACCGTGCTCGACGAGGCCGGGCGGGCCGTGCCGGGAGCGGCCGTCACGCTGGGCGACGCGCTCGTCCTCGTCACCGACGCGTCCGGCCGCGTGCGCTTCGCCCGCACCGAGCCCGGCCCCGTCGTCGTCGCGGTGGAGGAGCCGCGGCTGCGCGCCCGGACGACTCTGCTAGAATCGCGACGGGGCGCCGTGCTGACCGGGACGACGGGCCGCTGACCCGCGGCCGCCCCCCGGGGGAACCCCACGATGTACCCGTACGGAGTCGAGGCGTACCTGCGCGAGCGCGCCCGGACGGACCGCCGGCTGGCGGCCGTCCTGGCGGCCGTGAGCGGCGCCGCGGCGGCGCTGTTCGGCCTCGTCATCCTCCTGTCGGCCATCGAGTACGCCCGCACCGGCCGCCTGCCCCAGCGCAGCCTGCCCGAGTTCTTCGGCTTCGAGGGCCGCGAGCAGTACGTGCGGCGCATCTACCTGGAGACCGCCGGGCCGCCGGGGCCGCTCCCGGGCCGCCCGACCATCTACTTCCCCTCGGTCACCGCGCAGAAGGGCGGCCGCAGCCCCATCGCCTCCTCCGACGATCCGCACGCGCGTCCCGAGACCCGTCGCGTGGGCGAGGGCCCGGGCGAGTCCACCGCCGACCTGCTGGCGCGCGCGCGCATCCTCTACGGCGGCAGCGCCGTGGTCATCCAGTCCGAGGACCTGGTGATCGAGGAGCTGGTGAAGCCGGAGTACCCGGAGAACGCGCGCGAGCGGAACGCCGAGGGCCTGGTCGCCTTCGTGGCGACGGTGGACCCGACCGGGGCGGTCACGCGGGTGGACCTGCTGTCGAGCAGCGGCGAGCGGGAGCTGGAGGAGGCGGCCGCCGCGGCGGTGCGCCAGTGCCGCTTCCGCCCCTTCCGCGTGGACGGCGTCCCGACCGAGGTCAAGGCCGTCTTCCGCTTCGCGTTCAAGATCTACGACTGAACCGGCGCGGCGCAGCCTAGAGCTGGAACTTGCCGAAGTCCTCGGGGTTCAGCTTCTCGAGATAGCGCCGCAGCTGCTCGGCCTTCTCCTCGTCGCTCGGCTCGTTCTCGGGCTCGTCGGGCGGCTCGTCGCCGGCGTCCTCGGCGGCCTCCTCGCCCGGCGGCGGCTGCAGCAGCTCCTCGTTGACGAAGATCGGCGCCTTGGCGCGCAGCGCCAGCGCGATCGCGTCGGAGGGACGCGAGTCGATGGCCAGCGTCCCGGCCTCGGTCTGCACCACGACGTTGGCGTAGAAGGTGTTCTCGCGCAGCTCCGCCACCACGACGCGGGAGATCCGGGCCTTCAGCCCCTCCACCACGCGCACGAGCAGGTCGTGCGTGAGGGGCCGGGGGAAGGGCTCCTCGGCGAGGACGCGGCGGATCGCCTGCGCCTCGCCCGGGCCGATCCAGATGGGCAGGATGCGCTCGCCCCCGGTCTCCCGCAGGATGACGACGTTCTGCTGGGTCTTCTGCTCGAGGATGAGCCCGTTGACCCGCGCTTCGACGACCTTCATCGCTTCCCGGACGCCCCCTCGGCCGCCGGCGGCGCCGCGGTCCGGCCCGAGTCCGGCTCGAGCAGGTCGAAGGGCGGCGCCTCCTCGGTGCGCATGTGCTCCACCATCCACTTCGCCGACTCCGCCAGCTCGGACTGCGGGTAGCGCGCCAGCAACTCGCGGAAGGCCTTCTCGGCCTCGTCGTAGTCCTTGAGCTCCTCGGAGTGCACGAACCCGATCATGAACTGCGTCTGGGCGCTCACGTCGCTGTCGGGGTGCTCGACCAGCAGCGCCCGGTAGGCGGCGATGCGCTCCCGCGGCGCCGTGATCTCCTGGGCCTGCTTGAACACCTCGCGCGGCTCGCGCTTCTCGGCGGTGAAGTCCCGGATCGCGGCCGAGTCGGCCGTGACGCCGAGGCCGGTCTGCGCCTCGTCGAGCAGCCGGCGGTAGAAGTCCTGGCTGCGCTGGTTGCCCAGCTGGCGCAGGATGGCCGGGCGCATGGCCTCCAGCGGCCGGGTGGCCTCGGGCCGCTTCTCGTCCACGCGGACGACGTGCCAGCCCCGGTCGCTCCGGTACGGACCGCCGATCTGGCCGACGCCGAGCGCGAACACCGACTCGGCGAGCGCCGGCTGCCGCCCGAGCGCGGCGAAGCTGCCCTCGCGGGTGACGGTGCCGAGCAGGCCGGCCGAGGCGCGGGTCAGGGTGTCGCTCGAGTGCTTCGTCACCAGCTTCGCCCAGTCCTGGCCGGCGCGCGCCAGCTTGAGCACCTGCCGGGCCTGCGCCTCGTTCGCGGTCTGGATGTGCCGCGCCGTGGCCGTCGCCGGCGTGCGGAAGTCGGCGGTGTGGGCCTCGTAGTAGCCCCGCACCTCGGAGTCGCTCGGCGCCGGGTTGGCCGCCATCGCCTCGTTCAGGTAGGTGCGGACGAGCAGGTCGCGCCGCTGCTGCTCGAGCTGCCGCCGCACCGGCGGCCGCTCGGCCACGCCGGCGCGCTGCGCGGTGATGAGCCAGACCCGCTCCTCGACCATGCGCTCGAGCAGCCGCTGCCGCCCCTCGGGGGTGGCGAACTGGCCGCGCGAGGCCTCGGGGACCTCCTCCAGGCGCTGGCGCACGTCGTCGGCCGTGATCGCCTCGTCGCCGATGCGCACCAGCGCCGGCGCCGCGTCGGCCGTCTTCGCGGCCTTCGCCGTCTTCGCGGCCTTCGCCGCCTTCGGCGCCTTCGCCGCCCCGGCCGCGCCCGCGGCCACCGCGACCGCCAGCAGCAGGAGCAGCATCACCGTCGCGCCGGACCGCACTGCCCGGGCCGCACTCACGCGCGCACCACCCAGACCTTCACGGTCGCGGTCACACCACCGTAGAACCGCACCGGCACCTCGTAGCGACCGAGCTGCTTGATGTGCTCCTCGAGCTCGATCTGGTGCTTGTCCACCTCGTGCCCGGCCCTGGCCAGCGCCTCGGCCACGTCGGCGTTCGTGACCGAGCCGAAGAGGGTGTCCTCCTCGTTGGCCTGGGCGGGCAGATTGACCTCGACGCCCTCCAGCTTCGCCGCCAGCTGCCGGGCCTGCGCCACCAGGCGGTCCTCCTGGTACTTGCGCTGGCGCTGCAGCTCCTGGAACAGGTTGGCGGCCTTGTCGCCGGCCGGGATGGCGAGCCGGCGGGGCAGCAGGTAGTTGCGGGCGTAGCCCGCCTTCACGTGGACCAGGGCGCCCTTCGCGCCCACGCCCTTCAGGTCTTCCAGCAGGATGATATCCATCAGCGTTCTCCGGGGTTCGCATCCTCGTCGGGAACCGCCTCGAGCCGGCGATAGTCCAGCCAGACGTCGCTCAGCCCCAGCAGCCCCGTCCCGAGGACGAAGTACGGCATCAGCGTGAAGAACAGGAACAGCATCGTCAGCGTCATCACGGGCGCCGGCACGCCGCGGGCGAGGAACAGCCCGCCCGCCACCGCCACCCCCTGCAGACAATACCCCAG
>CAZSQE010000293.1:0-3603 GCA_964608905.1 uncultured bacterium
GGCTGCACGCCGTGATGGCGCCGCTCTTCCTCGAGACCACCCGGGGGCGCGAGGACGACACGGCAAAGGCCGGCCCGCGCGAGGACGAGGAGGGCCTGTTCGGCCTCGCCGTGCTGTCGCGCTGGCCGCTCGGCGCAGCCCGCGTCGTCGAGCTGCCGAGCCCGGACCGGGTGCAGTTCGAGCGGCAGCGCATGTTCGGCCGGCACGTGGCGCTCGTCGCCGCCGTCGAGCGGCCCGGCGCGCCGTTCGTCGCCGTGGCCACGCACCTCGAGGTCCACCGCACGCGGGCGCACCGCGCCGTGCAGGCGCGGCTCGTCGCCGAGTCGCTCGCCGGCGAGACGCGCCCGGTGATCCTCGCCGGCGACTTCAACGCGCACACGTTCGACCGCGGCACGTGGCTCGCCCCCGCCGTCGGCGCGCTGACGCTGCTGCTCACGCCGGGGCCGGCGCTGGAGCGACGGCTGCTGCGCCCCGACGAGGGCCCGGCGCGCGAGCCGCTCTTCGACGAGCTGGCCCGAGCGGGCTTCGCCTGGGGGCCCTTCAACGACCGCGCGCCGACGCTGCAACTGCGCTTCGAGCGGCTCGAGGAGCTGCACGCGCTCTTCGGCCCCGCCGCCGGCCTGGTGCGCCGGCTGCTCGCCGGGGCCGAGCGGCGCGGGCGGCTGCGGCTGGACTGGTTCGCCGGCCGCGGCTGGCGCGGCGGCCGCGGCCGCACCGTGCCCGGCCTCGACGGCCCGGGCCGGGCCTCGGACCACGCCCCCATCGTCGCCGAGTTCGAGTAGGATGCGACGCCGCTGGTGCTGGCGGCGCGCGGCTGAACGGCGGCGGTCCTACCGGCGCGTGTAGACCTTCGCCCCCGGCACCGTTTCCAGTGCGGCGCGCATGGCGCCGCGGTCGTCGTCGAGCACCGAGACCACCTTCGAGCCCGGGACCGGGACGTTCTGGTCCACCCAGCGGGCGAGCGCCTCGCAGCGCTCGCTCCGGTCGGGGCGGAAGCCGGGCAGGTGCGGGAGCACCACCAGCGCGTGGTGCGGCACCTCCGGCATCAGCTTCACCGGCTTCCGCACCAGGAACGCGCCCGCGATCTCGGGGTTGAGCCGCAGCGCGGAGACGACGTAATCGAGCGGCTCCGCGGCCAGTCCGTGCGGCTCGAACCGGTCCGACGGCGTCAGCGTCTGCCGCTCCAGCTGCGCCCGCGACACGAGGTCGTGCCGCTCTTCCGCGCGGGCCCGGTGACGCGCGGCCTCTTCCCCCCGCCCACGCCGCTCGAGGAAGGCGGCGGCCAGCGCGCAGGACGACTCGATCGCGTCCTGGTCCAGCTCCATCGCCCGCTCGAGGTGCCCGAGCCCGCGCTCGTCGTCCTCCTCCAGCAGGAGCACGCCGAGCAGGTACTGGCCGGGCGCGTCGTCGGGGTGGGCGGCCAGCAGCCGCTCCGCCTCCACCCGGCCCGTGTCGCGCTCGCCGAGATCCAAGGCGACCTGCACCAACTCGCGGTGCTCGTCGAGGCGGATGGCGCCCAGTTCGGCCCGCTCCCGCAGTCCCGCCAGCCGTGCCCGCGCCGCTGCCACCTCGTGGTGCCGCGTACGCCACGCTTGCCGCGCGGCGGCCCGCCAGGCGTCGTCACACGCCTGAACGAGCGCGGGCAACGCCTCGCCCAGCAGCGTCGCCGCCGCCGGGCCGTCCGGCGGCGCCGCCTCGACCCCGGCCGGAGCCACACCCAGGTCCCGCAGGCGGGCGCTGTACGACGGGTGCGAGTCGGCCGCTTCGGTGGACTGCCCTGCCGCGGCGGCGAGCCAGGCCGCCGCCTTCTCCGGCGCCACGGGACGCTCGAGGGCGCGCCCGAGCTCGGCGAAGACGCCGACCGGCGGCTCCGGCTCGGTCGCGGCCCGCGCGGATACTGCCGGCCAGAACTCCTCGGCCAGGAAGCGGTCCACGACCTCCGAGCGGGCCAGCGTCGCAGCCATCACGCCGGGCGAGGTCGCCGCGGCCGCCGCCTGGTCGGCCTCGTGCTCATGGGCGCGGCGCAGCACGGAGGCGTGGGCGTCGAGCCGCGGGGCGTACCAGTCCAGGAAGGCGCGCACGAAGACCCGGCCGAAGCGCCGCTCTTCCTGCAGCTTCTCGTGGATCCGGATCCAGGTGACGCGCATGGCGTAGACCCGGTTGCCGAAGCGACCGTGGCTGCGCGCCAGGTGCCCGAGCTCGTGCGCGACCACCGCGCGCAGTTGGTCGCGCGAGAGGGCCTGCAGCAGGGGCAGGCCGAGCGTCAGGTAGCTGCGGTGCCAGCCGAGCAGACCCAGCCGCGGCACCTGGACGACGCCGGCGTTGTACTCGGGCACCACGAGCACGCGGTGGACCGGCGGCGCGTCCACCCGGGCGCACACGTCGTCGATCTCCTCGAGCAGCGTCGGCGAGGCCGTCCGCGGGAGCGGCAGGCCCGCAGGCGGCGCGACGCGCACCCACAGCGACCGGAAGACCACGAAGCCGAAGCCGAGGGGAATCCAGGCCAGCTTGAGGAGCCAGCCCGCGTGCAGCCAGACCAGCAGCGCGATCGCACCCAAGGTGAGCGCCAGCGCGAGCAGGAGCATGCCGAGGACGCCCAGGTAGCCGAGGACGACGAAGCCCGCGACGCGCCGGCGGAAGGACGCCAGATCGCGCCGCGCGTGCTCCGTGAGCTCCCCGACCAGGGCAGCGAACTCGTCGGGTTCCATGGCGCGGCCGCTCCAGGGGAGGTGGAAGCCGGAGTCTACGCCCCCGCGCCGTCGCCCGGCCAGCGTCCCGCGCTTGCCGCGGCTTCGCGCGCGCGTCTAGACTGCGCCGCTCGTCCACCCCCACCCGGAGCCCGCATGCCCGACTTCTCCCCCACCTCGGTCGCCATCGTCGGCGCCGGCCCGCTCGGGCTCGAGGCGGCGCTCGCCGCGCTCGACCACGGGCTCGACCCGGTGGTCTACGAGCAGGGCGAGGTCGGCGCGCACCCGCTGGCCTGGGGGCACGTGCGCCTGTTCACGCCGTGGCGCATGGACGTCGGCAGGCACGCGCGCGCGCACCTCGAGGCCGCGGGCTGGGTCATGCCCGAAGCCGAGACCTTCCCCACCGGCAGCGAACTGGTCGAGCGCTGCCTCGAGCCGCTCGCCGCCCTGCCCGAGCTGAAGGACCGCATCCACACCTTCACGCAGGTGGTCGCCGCCGGCCGCCACGGACTGCGGCGCGGCGAGGGCGGGCCCGAGGAGCGTCGCGCGCACCCGTTCCGCCTGCTGCTGCGCGACCCGGGCGGGCGCGAGAGCCTGGCGCACGCCGCGGCGCTCCTCGACCTCACCGGCATCTACGCCAACCCCGCCTGGGCGGGCACCGGCGGCATCCCGGCGCGCGACGAGGACACCCTGCGGCCGGAGTTCGCCTACCACCTCGAGGACGTGGTCGGCCTCGACCGCGAACGCTACGCCGGGAAGCGCACCGTGCTCGTCGGCGAGGGCACGTTCGCCGCGACCACGCTGGCGGCGCTGGCGGCGCTGGCCGAGGAGGCGCCGGGCACGAGCGTCGCGTGGCTCACGCGCGCGGCCGCCGACGGCATCTTCCCCGAGGCGGAGCACGACCCCCTGCCGGCGC
>CAZSQE010000294.1:0-3603 GCA_964608905.1 uncultured bacterium
GTGCCTGGGAGCCGGAGGGCTGGCCGGTGGTGGCGAAGTTCCCGCCCGGCGGGCCCCGCGCCCGCGTACTTCGCCGTCTCCACCTACGCTGCCGGTCCCGACACCAGCAGCCCGGGCGGGCGCGTCTGGCTGCTCGACCACACGGGTGCCGTGCGCCCCGGCTGGCCGGCGCAGCTGCCATCCGTCGTCGTCACGCCGCCGGTCATCGCGGGCCGCCACCCCGACGCGCGGGTCTTCGTGGGCTGCGCGGACGGCTACGTCTACGCGCTCCGGCTGGACGGCGGGATCGCCGACCGGATCGTGCTGGTGCCCGCCGCGGACGGCGCCTACAGCGGCCGGCTGGCGGTGATCGAGGCGCCGGGCGACGCGGGCTGCTGGCGCGTGGCGGCGGGGACGGACCGGGGCTGGGTGGGCACGGGCCTGATGGGGGACTGCGCCGTGCCGGCCGTGCCGGCCGCCGGGTGGCCGGTGCGCCTGGCCGAGGGCGGCCCGTTCGCGCCCGACCTGCTCTGGCTCGCGCTGGACGGCGCCGCCGGCGGCGCGGACGGCACCTGCGGCGCCGGCGTGCCCGCGCTCGTCGTCCACGCGGCCGACCGGCTGTGGGCCTTCTGCCCGGACGGTCTCGGCGTGCCCGGCTGGGGGAGCGCCTTCGCCGACACGCTGGTCGCGGGCCTCGGCGCCGGCGACCCGGACGGCGACGGCCTGCCGGAGGTGCTGGTGCAGGACGTCCGCTCGGGCCTCGCCTTCGTGAACCGCGCCGGGCGGCCCGCGCCGGGCTGGCCGCGCAAGGGCACGGCCGAGGACCTGCGCACGGCCAGCCCGCCGCTCGCCCTCGACGTGGACGGCGACGGGCGCAGCGAGATCGTGGGCCTGAACGGCAGCGGCGTGGTCGCCGCGCTGCGCGCCGACGGCGCGACGCCGGAGGGCTGGCCGCTGGCCAGCGGCAGCGGCGTGGCCGGCTCGCCGGTGGCGGCCGACCTGGACGCGGACGGGAAGCTCGAACTGGTGGTGCCGGACCGCTTCGCCCGGCTGTTCGCCTACGCGCTGCCGGTGGCGCCGCCGGCGCCCGGCGCCATCGCCTGGACCATGCTGGGCGGGAACCCGGGGCGCACGTCCTCGCTGTCGCTGGCGGCCACGCCGGTCGCGCCGCCGGCCGCGGCCGGGCCGCTCGAGCGCGGCTCGCTCAAGGCCTACCCGAACCCGGCGCGGCGCCGCCCGGTCACGTTCGCCTACCGGCTCACCGAGCCGGCCGAGGTGGAGTTCCGCGTCCTCGACACCTCCGGCCACGAGGTGGCTTCGTTCTCGCGCCCGGGCCTGCAGGGCCAGAACGTGCAGGTCTGGGAGCCGGGCAGTCTGCCGGCCGGGCTCTACCTCGCCCGGCTGCGCTTCCGCGGCGCGGCGAGCGAGCGCGTGGAGGTGCTGCAGGTGGGGCTGCTGCGATGAGCCGCGCCCGCCTCGCCGCGGCGCTGCTGGTGGCCGCCCTGGCGCTGGTCCCGGCGGTGGCCTCCGCCGTCATCCGCGGCTCGGCGCTGGCCGCGCCGGTGCTCACCGGGGAGGCGCGGCCCGAGCTGCTGCTGGCGCAGCGGGCCATCGAGCGCTCGTGGGGCCCGTCCGACGACTCCCTCTACGTGTCCATCGACGTGCCGGAGTGGCGCTCGGAGGGGCTGGCGGCCCTGCTCTCGGCCGCGGTGCCGGGCGCGGGCCAGGTCTACAGCGGCGAGAGCAACGGGCTGTGGTTCGTCTTCGTCGAGGCGGTGGGCTGGACGGCGAACCGCATCTTCCTGCACCGGGCGCGCAACGAGCGGGACCAGTCGGCCTCCTTCGCCGGCGACCCGGCCGACTCGGCGAGCGCGTGGTCGTTCGAGCGCTGGAGCGAGGCCACCGGGATGGACGCCGGGGAGCTGGAGGCGGTCTGGGAGCGCGACCGGCAGGCGTTCTACGAGATGATCGCGCGCGAACCCGCCTACCTGGACGGCTGGGCGGGTGTGCCGTCCTCGACGCGCGGCGTCTACCGGGGGCTGCGCGCCGACATGGAGAGGCTGTACGACCGGGCGCGGATGGCGGAGTACGCGATCTGGCTGAACCACGTCCTCGCCGCGGTGGACGCCCTGCGCGCGGTGCGGCTGCACAACCTGCAGCTGCAGAACAACCTCGAGCTGCGGCTGCGCAGCTCGTGGCGGAGCGGCCAGCCGGCCGTGGTCGCGGCCGTGGTGCGGAGGTTCTGATGCGGGTGCGCGTCGTGCTGGTCCTGTGGGCGTGCCTGGCCGCGGCGGGCACGGCGGCGGCCGCGCCGGCCGTGGAGCCCGGGGCCGCGCGCATCGCGCCGGCCGGCTTCGCGGCCGTGGCGGAGCCCTCGCTGCTCGAGCTGCAGGCGACGGCGGGCTCGCCCGCGGCGGCCGCCGCGCCGGCGGCCCACGCGGCGGCGACGCTGGGGAGCGCGCGGGCCCGCATCCTGCTGCGCTCGCTGACCCTGCCGGGCTGGGGCCAGGCCACGCTCGGCCACCGCCGCTCGGCCACCTTCTTCGGGCTCACCGAGACGGCCATCTGGGGGACCTTCACCGCGTTCCGCATCCAGGTCGCGATGCGCGAGGACGCCTTCCTGCGCACCGCGCGGCTCCTGGCCGGCATCGACCTGAGCGGCCGCGACGAGGAGTGGCGCCGCATCGTGGCCGGCTTCGCCAGCAGCGACGAGTACAACCGGCTGGTGGTCGTGCGCGACGCGGCCAACCTCTACTACGACGACCCCGAGGCCTACCGCGCCTACATCGCCGAGAACTCGCTCGGCAGCGCCGACGCGTGGCACTGGGCCAGCGCCGAGGCACAGGTGCGCTACGCGAACCAGCGCAAGATGGCGCAGCGGGCCGCGCAGCGGGCGAACACGGTGCTGGCGGTGGCGGTGGTGAACCGGATCGCCAGCGCCCTGCACGCGGCGCGGGTCGCCGGGAGCGGCCACGACGGCGCGGCGGCGGAGCCGAAGCGGTCGTGGCGGTTCGAGGCCGCGCCCGGGGTCGGTGACGACCCGCTGGCCTTCCAGCTCCGGGTGCGCGCGCAGTTCTAGCCAGGTCCGCGTGCCTCGCTTCCTGCTCTGCGCCGTGGCCCTGCTGGCCGTCGCGGGCGGGCCCGGGCCCGCGGCCGCCGCGCCGCCGCCGCGCGACACGCTCGCCGCCGCGGCGGCGGACACCCTGCCGCTGCGCCTCGTCGCGGTGCAGAGCATCGGTCCGTCCGACTCCGCCGCCTCGCCGCTGGTCGAGCCCGCCGGTGTGGCGGCCGACGCGTTCGGCCGCCTCCACGTCACCGACGCCGCGCGGAACGGGCTCGTGCGCTTCGACGCGCGCGGCGCCTGGCTGGGCGAGGCGGGCGCGCTGGGCAGCGACGTGGGAGGGCTGCGGCGCCCGGCCGGCGTGACGGCGATGGGTTCGCTGGGCGTGGCGGTGCTCGACGGCGAGAACCGCCGCGTCGTGCTCTACGACCTGTTCGGGCGGCTCACCGGGGTGCTGGCCGACCTGGCGGCGCTCGAGGACGAGCTGGGGCGGGTGGAGCCGGTGGCGCTGGACGCCGACCGCGGCGGCGCGCTGCACATCGCCGAGGCCGCCGGCGACCGCG
>CAZSQE010000295.1:0-3594 GCA_964608905.1 uncultured bacterium
CGCCCGTCGAGGGCGCGGGCATCGACACGCGCACGCTGCCCCCGGGCGCGCTGTTCGTGCCGCTGCCGGGCCGCCACACGGACGGCCACGACTTCCTGGCCGAGGCCTTCGCCCGCGGCGCCGCCGTCGCGCTGTGCGCGCGGGAGCGCTACGAGGCCTGGCGCGGGCGCGAGCCCGGGCCGCTGGTGGTGGTCGAGGACGTGACCGCGGCGCTCGGGCGGCTGGCGCACGGCCACCGCCGGGGCTGGAACGGGCTGCTGCTCTGCGTCACCGGCAGCGCCGGCAAGACGACGACGCGCGAGCTGGTGGCGGCGGCGCTGGCGACCGCCGGGCCCGTGCTGCGCACCCGGGGCAACCTGAACAACCAGTGGGGCATGCCGCTCACCCTGCTCGGGCTGCGGCCCGAGCACCGCAGCGCCGTGATCGAGATCGGCACGAACCACCCGGGCGAGATCGCCGCGCTGGCGGCGCTGGCCGCCCCCGGCGCCGCCGTCGTCACGAACGCGGGCCGCGCCCACCTCGAGGGCTTCGGCACGGTCGAGGCGGTGGCGCGCGAGAAGGCGAGCCTCGGCTTCGCCCTCGAGCCCGGCCGGCCGCTCTTCGCCGGGGCGGACTCGCCGGCGCTGCTGGCGGCACTGGCCGGCGTGCCGGCGCGGCTCGTCACCTACGGCCTGTCGCCGGCGGCCGACCTGCGCCCCGTGCGCGTCACCGACCTCGGGCCGGCGGGCAGCCGCGTCGAGGTCGCCGGCTTCCCGCCGCTCGCGCTGCCGCTGGTCGGCGCGCACCAGGTGCACAACGCGCTCGCCGCGCTGGCGGTGGCGCGCGAGGCCGGCCTCGACCCGGCGGCGGTGGTCGCCGCGCTCGGCGCGGTGCGGGGCCTCCCGGGGCGCATGGAGGTGCGCGCGCTGGGCGGCGGCACGGTGCTGGTGGACTGCTACAACGCCAATCCCGAGTCGGCCCGCGCCGCGCTCGCCGCCCTGGCCGGCTGGCCCGGCGCGCGGCGGCGCATCGCCGTGCTCGGCGACATGCTCGAGCTGGGCGCCCGCGCCGCCACGCTGCACCGCGAGGTGGGCGCGCTGGTGCGCGACGCCGAGCTGTGGGTGCTGGGCGCGCACGCCGCCGACACCGCCGCCGGGGCGCGGCGCGCCGGCGTGACGGCGCGCCGCTTCGACGGCAAGCCGGCGCTGGCCGCGGCCCTGCGGGCCGAGCTGGCGCCGGGCGTGGTGGCGCTGCTCAAGGCCTCGCGCGGCGTGGCGCTCGAGGATGTCCTCGCGGACGCGGGGGAGGAGGGCTGATGTTCTACGAGTGGATCTATCCCCTCCACGACCTGCCCGGGCTCGGCTTCCTGAACGTCTTCCGCTACATCACCTTCCGCGCCGCCTACGCCGCCATCACCTCGCTGCTGCTCTGCTACCTGCTCGGCCCGGCGATGATCGCCTGGCTGCGGCGGGTGCGGCTGGGGCAGAAGATCCGCGCCGAGGGCCCGCAGGCGCACCTGAGCAAGGCCGGCACGCCGACCATGGGCGGGCTGCTCATCGTCACCGCCATCGTCGTGCCGACGCTGCTGTGGGGGAACCTCCACTCGCGCCCGATGTGGCTGGCGCTGCTGGCCACGGTGGGGCTGGGGGCGCTCGGCTTCCTCGACGACTGGCTGCGGGTGGTCAAGGGGTTCCCCAAGGGCCTGCTCGGCCGCTACAAGCTGGCCGGCCAGGTGCTCATCGGCCTGCTCGTCGGGCTGGTGCTGGTGCTGTGGCCCGAGCCGGGCGCGGTGGCGACGCGGACCCAGATCCCGATCCTGGCGACCGAGACGCACGTCCCGTTCCTCAAGTTCCGCTACGTGGACTTCGGCCTGCTGTTCGTGCCCTTCGTCATCCTCGTCATCACCGCCTCGTCGAACGCGGTGAACCTGACCGACGGCCTCGACGGGCTCGCCTCCGGGCTGGTGGCGGTGGCGGCGCTGGCCTTCACCGGCATGTGCTACGTGAGCGGACATGCCCGCATCAGCGAGTACCTGAACATCACCTCGCTGCCCTACAGCGGCGAGCTCGCCGTCTTCTGCGCCGCGGTGCTGGGGGCGGCGCTCGGCTTCCTCTGGTACAACTGCCACCCGGCGGACGTGTTCATGGGCGACACCGGCTCGCTCGCCCTCGGCGGCGCGCTCGGCGTGGTGGCCGTGCTCATCAAGCGCGAGTTCTGGCTGGTGCTGGTCGGCGGCGTGTTCGTGGCGGAGGCCCTGTCGGTGATGATCCAGGTGGCGTCGTTCAGGCTCTCGGGCCGGCGGGTGTTCCGCATGGCGCCGCTCCACCACCACTTCGAGCTGCTGGGCTGGGCCGAGTCCCGCGTCGTCCTGCGCTTCTACATCGTCGGCGTGCTGCTCGCGCTGCTCTCGCTGTCCACCTTCAAGCTCCAGTGACCATCGACGCCCGCCATCCGCTCCCCGGCACGCGCCCCCTGGTGGTGGGGGCGGCCCGCTCCGGCCTGGCCGCCGCCCGGCTGCTGGCCCGCCACGGCCTCGACGTGCGCCTGGCCGACGCCCGGCTCGCCGGCGCCGGGGGCGAGGCGCGCGGCCGGGAGCTGGCGCGACAGGGCGCCTGCGTCTCCTGGGCCGCGGACGACCCGCGCGCGCTCGAGGGCCGCGACTTCGTGGTGTGGAGCCCGGGCATCCCGGCCGGCCACCCGCTGGCGGCGGCGGCGCGGGCCGCGGGCCTGCCGGTCCTGTCCGAGCTGGAGATCGGCTACCTGGCGGCGCGCGCGCCGTTCCTGTGCGTGACCGGGACCAACGGCAAGAGCACGACCACCCACCTGGCCGGGGCGCTGCTGCGCGGCGCCGGCCGGGTGGCCGAGGTGTGCGGCAACATCGGCCGCGCCCTGTGCGAGGTGGCCGAGAGCGTGCCGCCCACCGGCCTGCTGGTGGTCGAGGTCTCCTCCTTCCAGCTCGAGACGGTGGACCGGCTCAAGCCGTTCGTCGCCACCTGGCTCAACCTCACCCCCGACCACCTCGAGCGCCACGGCGACTTCGCCGGCTACGGCGCCGCCAAGCAGCGCCTGTTCGCCCGCCAGGACGAGACCGACTACGCGGTCTGGAACGCCGACGACCCCGAGGTGATGGCGCGCCGGAGCGGGCGGGGCGCCTGGCTCGAGTTCTCCGCCCGGCGCCCGGTCGAGGACGGGGCGGCGGCGGTGGACGGCCGCATCCGGCTGGGCTGGCGCGGCGGGGTCGAGGAGCTGATGGAGACGCGCGAGCTGCGGCTGCGCGGCCGGCACAACGTGATGAACGCGCTGGCGGCGGTGGCCACGGTGATGCCGCTCGAGCCGGCGCCCGACGCGCTGCGGGCCGTGCTGCGGGAGTACGGCGGCCTCGAGCACCGGCTCGAGCCGGTGGCCACCGTGGCCGGGGTGCCGTTCGTCAACGACTCGAAGGCCACCAACACCAGCTCGCTCGAGGTGGCGCTGCTCAGCTTCGAGAGCCCGGTGGTGCTGATCGCCGGCGGGCGCGACAAGGGCCAGGACTTCGCGCCGCTGGCGCCGCTGGTGCGCGAGCGCGCGCTGGCGGTGGTGCTGCTGGGCGAGGGCGCCGACCGCATCGCCTCGCAC
>CAZSQE010000296.1:0-3591 GCA_964608905.1 uncultured bacterium
GCCTCCGGCTCGGTCACCGGCCGGGCGCCCGCGACCGCGGGCCCGGCCGGTGACCGAGCCGGAGGCCGCATGTTCGACCTCGAAGGCAGCTTCGACCAGCAGCTCCTCGCGTTCCCCGGCGCGCGACCCACCGTCGTCTTCCCCGAGGCGCTCGACCCCCGCGTGCTCGAGGCCGCCTGCCACCTCGTGCGCTTCGTCCGGCCCGTGCTGCTCGCCCCGCGCGCCGCCGTGCTCGACGTCGCGCAGCGCCAGCTCGGCCACGTGGACTGCGACCGCCTCGAGTACGCCCTGTCCGAGGCCGTCTTCGTGGACGTCCCGCGCCAGGCGGAGCTGCTCGAGGAGTTCGCGCAGGCCCAGCTCGAGGCCTGCCGCGAGCAGGGCCGGGCGGCCACGCTCGAGGAGGCCCGCGCGCTGGTGAGCCAGCCCGCCCGCTTCGGCATCTGGGCGGCGCGCCTCGGGCACGCCGACACCGTGGTGGCCGGCCTCACCCACGCGCCCAAGGACTACTTCCGCCCCATGCTGCGGCTGCTCGGGCAGGACTCGGTCGCCTGCGAGACCGGGCTGTTCGTGCTGCCCGACGGGCACACCGACGAGGTCTTCCCCCGCAACATCGTCATCTTCGGCGACGTGGGCGTGAACGCCACCATGACGCCCGAGGTCCTGGCGCAGGTGGCGGTGGGCACCTGCGCGGTGGCGCGCGACCTCGTCCCCGAGGACGTGCTCCCCGAGATCCACGGCGTCATCGTCTCCTACTCGAACCGGGGCTCGGACGAGGGCCCCTCGCCCGAGCTGGTGCGCCAGGCCACGGCCCTCGTGCCCGGCGTGCTGGCCGAGCGGACGCGGCGCGACCCGCGCTACGGCACCATCCGCATCGAGGGCGAGGTCAAGGTCTCGGTGGCGCTGTCCCAGCGCTCGGCGGCCTACTACCAGTCCGGCAGCGGGGCGAAGTGGGAAGGCGGGCCCAACGTCATCGTCTGCCCCAACCTCGAGATGGGGAACCTGCTCTACCACCTCTACGCCGCGCGCTTCCCCGACGCGAAGAAGTGCCCGGCCCTCTTCGGCGTGCGCTTCCGGGGCGTGGACCTGGCCATGGACAGCACGCCGGAGGACGTCCGGCTCGCGGTCAAGGGCTCGCTGGTGCGCATGCACCGCTACGGCGAGTGGAAGCGCACGCCGCGCGACACCTTCTTCCGCCGGCGCCGCGTGCTGGCGGTCAACCCCGGCTCGACCTCGACCAGGATCGGCGTCTACGAGGGCGAGGAGGAGCGCTTCACCGTCGAGATCCAGCACTCGGCCGAGGAGCTGAAGCCCTTCGAGGGGAAGAGCATCACCGAGCAGTACGCCTTCCGGAAGGAGATCATCACCCGGGCCCTGGCCGAGCACGACCTCGGCGTCGCCGACCTCGACGCGGTGTCCGCGCGCGGCGGGCTGCTGCACCCGGTGCCGCACGGCACGCTGGCCGTCAGCGACGACATGCTCGCCGACCTGCGCTCCGGCCGCTACGGCGAGCACGCCTCGAACCTCGGCGCGCCCATCGCCCGCGAGCTGACCGCGGCCTCGGGCCGCCCGGCCTTCATCGTCGACCCGGTGGTGGTGGACGAGGCGCCCGAGCGGGTCAGGGTCACCGGCTTCAAGATGGTGCGCCGCCGCGTCATCAGCCACGCCCTCAACCAGATCGCCACCGCCCGCCGCTACGCCGAGGAGCACGAGACCTTCTACGAGAAGGTGAACGTGGTGGTCTGCCACCTCGGCGGCGGCATCAGCGTCGGCGCGCACAAGCGCGGCCGCTACATCGACGTCAACAACGCGCTCGACGGCGAGGGCCCGTTCACGCCGCAGCGCTCGGGCTCGCTGCCGGTCGGCCAGCTCATCGAGCTGTGCTTCTCCGGCAAGTTCACCAAGCCCGAGCTGAAGCAGCTCAACAAGGGCCGCGGCGGGCTCATCGACCTGCTCGGCACCGCCGACCTGCGCGAGGTCGAGCGGCGCATGGACGCCGGCGACGCCGAGGCGACCGGCGTCTACGAGGCGATGTGCTACCAGATCGCCAAGGAGGTCACCTCGCTCCTGCCGGCCTTCGACGGTGAGCCGCTGGACCGGGTGCTGTTCACCGGCGGCATGGCCCGCTCGCAGCGGCTGGTGGCCGAACTCACGCGGCTGCTGGCGGCGCTCGGCTGCGGCGTGAGCGTCTACCCCGGCGAGAACGAGCTGGCGGCGCTGGTGAAGGGCGCGCTGCGCGTGCTCGAGGGCCGCGAGGAGGCCGGGACGTACGTCGCCGAGCCGAGGTAGGCCGGCGCACCCAGCGAACGGCGCCCCGGGCGGAAGCCCGGGGCGCCGTCGTCGGTGGCCTGGCGCCGCCTACTTCGCCATCAGCGCGGCCAGCCCGATCGAGTACAGCTTCGACTTGGCCGTGTCGCCGCGCGACGTCAGCACGCACGGCACCCGCGCGCCGACGACCAGGCCGGCCAGTTCGGCCCCGGCCAGCTTCGTGCAGGTCTTGTAGAACACGTTGCCCGCCTCGATCGACGGGAAGACGAGCACGTCGGCGTCACCGGCCACCGGGCTCTTCAGCCCCTTGATCTCGACCGCCTCGGGGTCCACCGCCACGTCGAGGGCGAGCGGCCCGTCCACCAGCGCGCCCTTGATGCCGCCGCGGTCGGCCATCTTCGAGATGATCGCCGCGTCCACGCAGGCCTGCATCTTGTAGCTCATCTGCTCGGTGGCGGCGATGATCGCCACCTTGGGCTTCTCGATGCCCAGCGCGTGGGCGGTCGCGATGTAGTAGTTCGTCAGCGCGATCTTCTCCTTGAGCTCCGGGGCCGGCAGCACCGCCACGTCGCCGCAGATGATGAGCTTCGGGTAGCTCGCCAGCTCGATCACGGTCACGTGGCTGAGGATGGCGCCCGGGTCCATCAGGCCCTTCTCCTTGTCGAGGATGGCGCGCATGTACTTGTCGCTCGAGACCAGGCCCTTCATCAGGATCTGGGCCTCGCCGGCGTTCACCATGGCCACGGCGCGGGCCGACGCCCTGACGTCCGAGGTCTCGTGCACGATCGTGACCCTGGCCGGGTCCAGCTTCTCGGCCTGGCAGGTGGCCCGGATCGCCGTCTCGTCCCCGACCAGGGTGGCCTCGACGAGGCCCAGGCCCACGGCCTCCCCCACGGCGGCGACGGTGTGCGAGTCGTTGGCCCAGGCGGCGACCAGCCGCTTGCGGGGACGGGACTTCACGGTTTCGAGGATCTGCTCGAGCTTGGTGATCGGCATGGCGGCTCCCGTGGAGGTCGGGTGGAAGTGACACAGGCGCCGGGAAGATAGCACGGCCGGAACGGCCCCGCCCCCGGCGCGCAGCTGAGTCCGCTAATGGGACTAAAGGACCAGAATTGTCACGGTCCGGACATTCGGCACCGACGTGATGCCGACACTGTGTCCACCCCGGTCGCGGGGGCGGCGGCAGCCGCGCGACCCGCGCCGGGGACGGATCCGCGGGCCGCGCGCGTCCGTCTCGGGAGCGGACGCGACACGTCGGTGCACGACCCGTGGGAGGCGCGGCCCATCATGCCTGGATCCGCTCGTTCGCGAGGTGCCATCCCCGGG
>CAZSQE010000297.1:0-3582 GCA_964608905.1 uncultured bacterium
GGCTCACGGTGTCTCCCCCAGCGCGGCCCGCACGAACCCGCCGGCCGCGGCCAGGCGCCGCTCGGCCTCGTCGCGCCCGCAGCCGCGCCGGATCATGACGATGGCCGTCTTGACGCTGCCGCCGGCCGCGGGCAGGACGAGCGCCGCCTCGTCGTGGTCCACGCCCGCGGCGGCCATCACCGTGCGGCGGCCGCGCTCGACCAGCTTCTCGCTGCTGGCCATGAGGTCCACCATCATGTTCTCGTAGACCTTGCCCAGCCGCACGAACGCCGCGGTCGTGACCATGTTGAGCACCAGCTTCTGCGCCGTGCCCGACTTCATGCGGGTGGAGCCCATGACCACCTCCGGCCCCACCTCCGGGCAGACCGCCACGTCCACGTCCAGCGCGAAGTCGGCGCGCGGCGTGCAGGTGACGTAGCCGGTGCGCGCCCCCCGCGCGCGGGCCCTCGCCAGCGCGGCGACGACGAACGGCGTGCGCCGGCTGGCCGCCAGGCCCACGACCGTGTCCCTGGGGCCCACGCCGAGCCCGTCCATGGCCCGCTCGCCCTCCGCGGCGTCGTCCTCGGCCCCCTCGACGGCGCGCACCAGCGCCCCCGGGCCGCCGGCGATCACGCCCTGCACCAGCTCCGGGTCGGTGCCGAAGGTGGGCGGGCACTCGGCCGCGTCGAGCACGCCCAGCCGCCCGCTCGTGCCCGCGCCCACGTAGACGAGCCGGCCGCCGGCGCGCAGCGAGGCCACGACCAGCTCGACGAGGCGGGCGACGTGGGGCAGCTCGCGCGCCACCGCGTCGGGCACGGTGCGGTCCTCGGCGGCGATGCGCTCGAGGATGCCGGGCACGTCGAGCGTGTCGAGGTCGCGCGTGCGCGGGTTCCGCTGCTCGGTGGCGAGGCGGGCGAACTCCTCGAAGCGGGAACGGTCTTCCATGCGCACTCCCCGGGCGGGAACGGTCCCTCGTGGACCGCCGCAGGATGCCACGCGCAGCGAAGCCCGCGCAACGTGCGGGCCGCCGTGCGGGCCGCCGCGGGCGCCGCGAGGAGCCGCCGTGCGGGCCGCCGCGGGTCGCCGCGCGGGCCGCCGGCGCGGGGCGGCCGTGCGCAGCCGCCGCCGCGGGGAGCGCGTGGTCCGCCGGCTTGCGCGCCGCGTGCCCCGCCCCTACCGTGCCGCCATGCCCGAGTTGCCCGAGGTCGAGACCGTGCGCCGCCTGCTGGAGGCGAACGTGCGCGGCCGCACCATCCGCTCGGTCCGGCTCTCGGGGCTGCGGCTGCGCGAGCCGGTGCCGCGGGACCTGGCGCGACGGCTGCGCGGCCGCACCATCCGCCGCCTCGACCGCACCGGCAAGTACCTGCTCATCGGGCTCGACGACGGTCTCACGCTCCTGTCCCACCTCGGCATGAGCGGCCGCTGGCTGGTGCCGCGCCCGGGACAGCGCGAGCCCGCGCACGTGCACGTGCGCGTCGTCTTCACCGACGGCACGCGGCTCTGGTACGAGGACGCGCGGCGCTTCGGCCTGCTGCGCTACGTGCCGGAGGGCGGGCCGACGCGCGACCCGGCGCTGGCGCGGCTGGGCCCCGACCCGCTCGAGCACCCGCCCACGGGCCGCTCGCTGGCCGCCGCCGCGGCCGGCGCGCGCACCGCGGTCAAGACGTTCCTGCTCGACCAGCGCCGCCTCGCCGGGCTGGGGAACATCTACGCCAGCGAGGTGCTCCACCGCGCGGGCGTGGACCCGCGGCGCCACGCCGGGGCCCTCTCGGCAGCCGAGTGGTCGCGGGTCGCGGCCGCCATCCGCCGGGTGCTGCCGCAGGCCATCGCCCGCATGGGCACGACGCTCAGCACGTACCGGACCATCTGGAACGAGCCGGGCGAGTACGGGGCGCTGCTGCGGGTCTACGACCGGGCCGGCGAGCCCTGCCCCCGCTGCCGCGGGCCCATCCGCCGGCTCGTGCAGGGCGGTCGGTCCACGTACTTCTGCCCGGCCTGCCAGCCCCGTCGCCGGGGCTGAGGCCGCCCCCCCGCGGCCGGCCGGTGCCGCCTATCTGCGGGTTTTTCATGGACCTGTCGTTTTTCTTGCATTATCCATTGCCCCGCAGCGGATTACGCCCTAACCTGTGCGTCGCCGAATCATCCAATAGGTCGTGCCCGAGCCCTTCGCCATCCACGGGACCGCGCGCGGCGGTTCGCCGCTCCCCTCTCTCGGAGGTTTCGTGACCTTCGCATCGCTGGGGTTGCCCCAGGTCATCCTCAAGGGCATCCGTGCCGCCGGCCTGAGCGAACCCACCGCGATCCAGAGCAAGGCCATCCCCACCATCCTGCAGGGCAATGACCTCATCGGCGTGACGCCGAGCGGCTCGGGGAAGACCGGGACCTACCTCATCCCCATCCTGGCCCGCCTGCTGGACTCCTCGACCCGGCTGCGGTGTCTCATCCTGGTGCCGACCCGGGAGTTGGCGGCCTACGTCGAGACCCGCTGCCGCGACTACGCCCGTTACACCGACGTCCGCGTGGGCGTGGTCTTCAGCGGCGGCCCCCTGCCGGCCCAGGAACGCATGTTGCGCGACCAGGAGGTGGACATCCTCGTCGCCACCCCCGGGCGCCTGATCGAGCTGCACGAGCGCCGGGCGGTCAACTTCGAGTACCTCGAGGTGCTGGTGCTGGAGGAGGCCGACCGCATGGTGAGCCTGGGCATGGGCCCCGAACTGCGGCGCCTGCTCAAGCAGCTCCCCGAGACGCGGCAGACCCTGATGTTCACGATGAGCCTGCCCCCCGAGCTGAACCGCCTCGCCAAGGAGGCGCTCATCGAGCCGGTGCGGGTGGACCTCGCCCCGGCGGCGCGCCAGGGCACGGGCATCCGCCAGGTCATCTACCCGGTGCTGCGCGACCTGAAGCCCGACTTCCTCAACCACATGCTCTCGGACCGCGGCATGTGGGGCGGCAGCGAGGTGCGCAGCCTGGTGCTGTTCACCCGCACCCGCTACGGCGCCGAGGGCCTGGCCCGTCAGTTGCACCGCCGCGGCTACGTGACCGCGGTGCTGGACGACCATCCGAGCCAGCAGGAGCGCGAGCAGGCGCTCGACGAGCTGCGGCGCGGGCGGGTGCAGATCCTGGTGGCCAGCGACGGCGCCGGCCGCAGCCTCGACCTGTCGGGCATCTCGCACGTCGTCAACTACCACGTCCCGCAGACGCCCGAGGACTACGCGCACCGGCTCGGCCGCCCGGGCCGGCCCGACGCGCCGGGCGACATGTTCACGCTCATGAGCACCGACGAGCAGAAGGACGTCGCCGGCATCGAGCGGCTGCTGGGCCGGACCATCGAGCGGTCCTTCCTGCCGTCCTTCGACTACGGCATGCGGCCGAGCGAGATCCGGCAGGTCCTCAACTACGACGACGAGTGGGCCCGCCCGCGCCGCGCGTCCGGCGGCGTGCAGGCGGCCGCGGCGCGCATCGCCGCCGGCGCCGCCGCGCGCGTCCCGGCCACGCCGCACATGCCGGCGCCGCCGCCGCCGCCCATCCCGCGCGCCGTGCCCGGCATGCCCGCCGGGCCCGCGGCGAGGCGGCGTACGAGTCGGTGCACGGCACGCCGCCCGC
>CAZSQE010000298.1:0-2326 GCA_964608905.1 uncultured bacterium
GCGGCGTCCATCTCGGCATCGTCGGCTCCATGGCGTCCCACTGCCGGGGCTACCATCTCGGGCGCGACCGCATCTACGGCCCGATCGCCTGTCGCCGGGGCGGCGTGCCCCGGCCCGGGCAGGGCGACGCCGACTACAGCGTCCAGGCGGCCCGCGACCGGGCGGGCCTGTCCAACGCCGCGTCGGCCATCGACCTCGGCCGCCTCGGTGGCTCGCTCCCGGAGCTGTACCGCTTCTCGCGCTGGCTGGTCGAGCGCTGCCGGGCCAACGCCCCCGGGACGGATGCCATCCGGGAGATCATCTACAGCCCCGACGGCCGCACCGTCCTGCGCTGGGACCGCGAGCGCGGGCACACGTCCGCCCCGCGTTCGGGCGAGGGCGACAACAGCCACCTGACTCACACTCACCTGAGCTTCTACCGCGACTCGCGGGCCGACCTGCTCGCCCTGCTCGCCACCTACCCGCGCTGGCCGGTGCCCGTCGCCCCGAAGCCGCCCGTCGCGACACCTGTCAAGCCGACCCCGAAGCCCGTGCCCAAGCCGCCGGAGACGATCACCGTCAAGGCCGGGGCCAACATCCGCCGGACGCCCGCCCTTGACGGGGCCATCGTGCGCACCACCGTGCGGCAGGAGACGTGGACGCTCGCCGGCTGGGTGCGCGGTGCTCGGGCGCACGGCAGCGACCGCTGGGCCGAGCGCGCCGGCCGCCGCGAGTACACCCACCAGATCAACGTGCAGGAGGTTCGGCCATGACGATCCCCGACATCATCACCACCATCCTCGCGTCCGACGCCTTCGCCGCGCTGGTGCTCACCACCGTCGCCACGGTCGCCACGGCCGTCATCGGCTGGATCGGCTACGCCGTCCGGCGCCACGTCCTGCGCCGCCTCGACGCGGACGAGCTGGCCCTCCTGCGCCAGATCGCCAGCGTGGCCGTCGCCTACGCCGAGCAACGCTACAAGGCATCCGACGGCCCGGCCCGCCTCGCGGCGGCCATGAGTGCGGCCAACACCATGCTGGCCGCCTACGGGATCAAAGTGAGCGCCGAGCAGCTGCTGGCCACCATCGAAGCCGCGGTCTACGCCGAGACGGTCCACTTCTCCTCTTTCACCGACGCCGAGCCCTCGGGCGAGGTCGCCGCGAGCCTGGGCCGGGTCCTGCCGCCGTTCACCCCCGAGCCGAGCGGCTAGCAGCCATGGCCGGCGAGATCATCCTGACCCGCGATCGCAGCTCGGGCCGCGTTCACAAGCGGATGCACGACGGCGACCGGATGCTGGCCGATGAGCGCTGTCAGACCGACCAGTCGGGCGCGTTCGAGATCATCGAGGCGGACGCACTCGCGGAATGCGAGCCGGGGGCGCTGTGCCTGTTCTGCTTCTCCCGAGCGGACGACGAACCGGTGTGGGCCTGACCCGAGAGCGGGGCTACGGCCGCGCCCACCAGGCCGCCCGCCGGTCCCTGGGACGGGCGCTGCCGGCACCCTGCGGTTACTGCGGTGCGTTCGTCGATCCCGCCGAACCATGGGTCGCCGCTCACCGCATCGACGGCGACCCGTCGGCCGGCTGGCTGGTCGCACACCCGGCCTGCAATGAGCGGGCCAAGCGGCGCCACCAGGCCCGCCGGCCGGCAGTGCCGCATCCGGGCCTCGTCTGATGCCGGGGCCAGCGCCAGCGCGGAACGTGCGTCGGCGCAACGCGCGGCCCGATTGGCGGCGCCTGCCGTCCACCGGGCGGATGGGCACTCCGCCGGATTGGCCGTTGTCGGGGCGGGGAACGCGAGTCGAGCTCGCGTTGTGGAGCGAGCTGTGGGGCTCGCCGCAGGCTACCGCCTGGGAGGCCCTGGGCTGGGTCCGTGTCGTCGGCCGGTACGCGCGCTGCGTCGTGCGGGCCGAGAACCGGCGGACTGCGACGGCCGCGCTCCTGGCCGAGGTCCGCCAGCTCGAGGACCGGCTCGGTCTCAATCCGCTGGCGATGAAGCGCCTGATGTGGGAGATCAGCGATGAGCCGGCTCCCACGGCCGGCCCCGGCACTGATGACATCCTCGACCTCGACGCCTGGCGCGCTCGCCTCGGTTGAGACGCCGGGCGATATTCTGCCCGGCTATTTCGTCGAGCCCTCGACGCGTGCCTGGCTGACCCTGCCACCGTTTCCCGTCGGCGAGATCCCCACGATCGGCTTCGGCGTCATCGATTGGGTCGAGGGCTGGCTCCACAGCCACCTGACCGGTGCTCCGTGGGTCTACCGCCCGAGCCAGGTCAACCTGATCCTGTGGTGGTACGCCCTGGCCGACGAGGCCACCCCCGAGCGCCCCCGCTGGCGCTTCCGCTC
>CAZSQE010000298.1:2426-3577 GCA_964608905.1 uncultured bacterium
CCCGGCATCCTGCGCACGCAGTTCGGCACCGGGAGTCGGATCGAGGTCCTGACGCTCTCCGAGGCATCCTCCGAGGGTGACCCGGCGACGGCGGCCTATCTCAACGAGAGCCATCACCTGAAGCACTCCAACGGCGGCCATCTGCTGGCCGGGGTGGCCCGCCGGAACGTCGCCAAGGGCCCGGGCGGGCTGGCCCGCATCCTGGAGTTCACCAACGCCCACATGCCCGGCGAGGACTCGGTGGCCGAGGCCAGCTTCGACGCCTGGCAGGCCCAGGTCGGCGGGCGCACCCGGCGGACGGACATCCTGTTTGACAGCCGGGAGGCGCCGCCGCACCTCTCGATCCACGATGAGGATCAGCTCATGGAGGGCCTGCGGGCGTCCTATCACGACGCGCCCTGGGTGGATCTGGAGCGGATCCGTGACGAGGCCCACGACCCGCGCGTCCCGGTTGCCGACTCGATCCGGTATTTCTTCGGCAGTCTCCCGACGGCCGAGGCGGCCTGGGCCGATCCCCGCAAGTTCGACGCCTGCGCCCGACCGGAGCGGGTGCTCGCCGAGCGGGAACCAATCGCGCTCTTCCTGGATTGCTCGAAGTCCGGCGACGCCACAACGCTCGTGGGCTCCTGCATCAGCGACGGTCATGTCCTGGCCCTCGGCGCCTGGCAGCGTCCCCACGGCGACCGCGGCCGGGGCTGGCTGGCCCCGCGTCACGAGGTCGACGCCGCCGTGCGGGCCACCTGGGAGCGGTTCGATGTGTGGTGGTTCGGCGTTGATCCGTCGCCGGCCGCTGACGACGAGACGGAGGCCAGCTACTGGGGCGGCCTGATCGACGAGTGGCACCGCGACTTCGCCGACGAGCGTGGCGGCGTGCTCCTGTGGGCAACGCCCGGTGATCGGACCGGCTCGGCCGTGCGCTTCGACCTGCGCCAGAGCCAACCGGGTGGCCGTGAGCGCCTGCGCGAGTTCACGGCGCTCGCCGAGGTGACGGCCCAGGAGATCGATGAGGGGACTCTGTCCTGGGATGGCGACCCGATCCTGCGCGCGCACGTCCACAATGCGCGCCGCCGCCCCAATGCCTTCGGGATCAGCCTCGGCAAGCGCTCGCGCGACTCCACGCAGCTCGTGGACTACGCCGTCTCGATGGTCGG